>CBDTVS010000071.1:0-7470 GCA_965364245.1 uncultured Gammaproteobacteria bacterium
CCTGGCCGTGAAGCGGCTCGCCCGCGAGCTTGCCGGCCGCGCGCAGCGCGGCGATGGCATCGGCCAGCGCAACCCATGCGCCGCTGATCGCCGCGGTGCGCGTGCCGCCATCGGCCTGCAGCACGTCGCAGTCGAGGGTGATGGTGTGCTCGCCGAGCGCGCGGCGGTCGACCACCGCACGCAGGCTGCGCCCGATCAGGCGCTGGATCTCGAGGGTGCGCCCGCCCTGCTTGCCGCGCGCCGCCTCGCGCGGGCTCCGGGTGTGGGTCGCGCGCGGCAGCATGCCGTACTCGGCCGTGACCCAGCCTTCCCCGGTGCCACGCAGGAACGGCGGCACCCGACCACTCTCGACGCTGGCGGTGCACAACACCCGGGTAGCGCCAAACTCGGCGAGCACCGAGCCCTCCGCGTGGGCGGTGAACTGGCGTGTAAAGCGTACCGCCCGCATCTCGTCGGTCGCCCGCTCGCTGGGTCGCATCGTATGGCACTCCGGGGGTTGATATAGAATGCGCCGGATTATACCGTCGCCACTCCCGCCGCACCCGAGATTCGCCGAATGATTCACAGCATGACCGCGTTCGCGCGCCTCGAGGAGCGTCACCCCGCCGGCACGCTGTGCTGGGAACTGCGCACCGTCAACCACCGTTACCTCGAGGTCAGCCCGCGTCTGCCCGACGACTTCCGCGTGCTCGAAAGCCCGCTGCGCGAGCGCGCCGCAGTCCGGTTGCGTCGCGGCAAGCTCGACTGCCAGCTGCGCTTCCAACCGGCACCGGCGAGCGACACCGAACTGGTCGTCGACGACGCGCTGGCGGCGCGCGTGCTGGCCGCCGCGGACGGCCTCGCGAACCGCATGAACAACCCCGCGCGCATCGATCCCTTCGACGTGCTGCGCTGGCCCGGCGTGCTCAGCGTGCCGGAGGTCGACTACGGCCCGGTGCGCGAAGCGGCACTGGCCCTGTTCGAGCGCGGGCTGAACGAACTCGCGACCACCCGCGCACGCGAGGGGGCGCGTCTCGCCGAAATGATCCTCGAACGCTGCGCCGGCATCGAGGCGCTGGTCGCAACCGCCGCCGCGCGGCTGCCCGAGGTGCTGGCGAACCATCGCCAGCGGCTTGCGGACAAGCTCGCCGAGCTGCGCGCCGAGCTCGACGAGGAGCGCCTCGAGCAGGAGATGGCCCTGCTCGGCAACAAGCTCGACGTGGCCGAGGAACTCGACCGCCTCGAGGCGCATCTCGCCGAGGTGCGCGACGTCCTGCAACGCGACGAGGCGGTCGGCCGGCGTCTCGACTTCCTGATGCAGGAGCTCAACCGCGAGGCCAACACCCTCGGCTCCAAGTCGGCCGACGTCGAGACCACCCGCGTATCGGTCGACCTCAAGGTCCTGATCGAGCAGATGCGCGAGCAGGTGCAGAACATCGAATGAACGGCACCCTCTACGTCGTCTCCGCGCCTTCGGGCGCCGGCAAGACCAGCCTGCTCAAGGCGCTGACCGAGAGCGATCCGCAGATCGGTGTCGCCGTCTCGCACACCACCCGCGCGCCACGCCCGGGCGAACAGGACGGCGTCCACTATCACTTCGTCGACGCCGCGACCTTCGACGCGATGATCGCCACGGGGGAGTTCCTCGAGCACGCCGAGGTGCACGGCAACCGCTACGGCACCTCGCAGGCGGCCGTCACCGCGGTGCTCGAGACCGGCCGCGACCTGGTGCTGGAGATCGACTGGCAGGGTGCGCGCCAGGTGCGTGCGGCGATGTTCCAGGCGACCTCGATCTTCATCCTGCCGCCGAGCCGCGTCGAACTCGAGGCGCGCCTGCGCGCACGCGCCCAGGACAGCGAGACGGTGATCGCCGAGCGCGTCGCCGCGGCCATCGAGGAGATGGAGCATCACGCCGAGTACCAGTACCTGGTGATCAACGACCGCTTCGAGGAGGCCCTGTCGGACCTCGCGGCGATCTTCCGGGCGCGCCGGCTGGATGCCGCGAACCAGGCCGAGCGGCACCGCGAGCTCATCGAAAAGTTGTTGGCAACCCACTGATTCTGTACACTGAAGCGACGCATTCTGCACCCCTGAATCAATAGAGTGACGACGACATGGCACGCGTAACGGTCGAAGACTGCCTGGATAGGATCCCCAATCGTTTCGAGCTCGTGCTGAGCGCCACCAAGCGCGCCCGGCAGCTCACCGCGACCGGCGCCGAACCGCACGTGCCGTGGGAGAACGACAAGCCGACCGTCGTCGCGCTGCGCGAGATCGCAGACGGCCACGTCACCACCGACATCCTGTTCGAGGTCACCGCGCAGGAGCACGCCGAAGAATCCCAGGTCTCCGAGGAGGAGCTGCTCCAGGAGCAGCCCTGAGGGCGCGAACGAGCGCGGCGCCCCGCGCCGCCACGACGACGCCGGCATGGCCCCGCCGCCCCTGCCCAGCCCCGAGACCCTGACCCCGCCGCCCGCCGGCGGCGTCATTCCGCCACAAGCCGCACCCAACGCGCTCGATCCCGAGCACGATCTCGCCGCGCTGTTCCGCCTGAGCAACCTGAGCGACACGCTCGAGACCTACCTCGAGCGGCCGCAGCTCGAGATCGTGCATCGCGCCTACCTGTTCGGCGCGCGCGCGCACGCCGGGCAGTTCCGTAAGACCGGCGAGTCCTACATCTGCCACCCGCTCGACGTCGCACACATGCTCGCGGAGATGCGCCTCGACGTCGACAGCATCGTCGCGGCGCTGCTGCACGACGTCATCGAGGACACCCGGGTCTCCAAGGAGGAGCTGGCCGCGGAGTTCGGTGAGGAGGTCGCGGAACTGGTCGACGGGGTCAGCAAGCTCACCAAGATGGAGCTCGAGAACCCCGACGAGGCGCAGGCCGAGAACTTCCGCAAGATGATGATGGCGATGGTGCGCGACCTGCGCGTCATCCTGATCAAGCTCGCCGACCGCCTGCACAACATGCGCACGCTGTCGGTGATGGCCCCGGCCAAGCGCCGCCGCATCGCGCGCGAGACGCTCGACATCTACGTGCCGATCGCCAATCGCCTGGGCATGAACACCATCCGCCTCGAGCTCGAGGACCTCGGCTTCGCCGCGCTCTACCCGATGCGCTACCGCGTGATCCAGGACGCGGTACGCAAGGCGCGCGGCAATCGCCGCGAGGTGATGCAGCGGCTCGAAACCGCGATCAAGGAGCGCCTGCGCCACGAGGAACTCAACGCGCGTGTGGTCGGGCGCGAGAAGCACCTCTACAGCATCTACCGCAAGATGACCCAGAAGGGGCTGTCGCTGGCCGAGGTGCTCGACGTCTACGCGATCCGCATCATCGTCGAAGAGGTCGAGACCTGCTACCGGGTGCTGGGCATCGCGCACAACCTGTTCAAGCCGCTGCCCGGCAAGTTCAAGGACTACATCGCGATCCCGAAATCGAACGGCTACCAGTCACTGCACACCGTGCTGTTCGGCCCGCCCGGGGTGCCGATCGAGATCCAGATCCGCACCGAGGACATGAACAAGGT
Organism: uncultured Gammaproteobacteria bacterium; assembly: GCA_965364245.1. Lineage (GTDB taxonomy): Bacteria > Pseudomonadota > Gammaproteobacteria > QNFN01 > QNFN01 > QNFN01. Next base: position 3,510 of record CBDTVS010000071.1, read on the forward strand.
CGCCGAGGCCGGGGTCGCCGCGCACTGGCTCTACAAGTCGAGCAGCGACACCGGCAACAACGCCCACGCACGCGCCCGCGAATGGTTGCAGAGCCTGCTCGAGATGCAGCGCGCCAGCGGCGATCCTGTCGAGTTCCTCGAGAACGTCAAGATCGACCTGTTCCCCGACGAGGTCTACGTCTTCACGCCCAAGGGACAGATCATGGAGCTGCCGCGCGGCGCGACCGCGGTCGACTTCGCCTACGCGGTGCACTCCGACATCGGCAACAGCTGCGCCGCGACGAAGATCAACCGGCGCATGATGCCGCTGTCGACCCCACGGCAGAACGGCCAGACCGTCGAGATCATCACCTCGCCGGTCGGCCGACCCAACCCGGCCTGGCTGAACTTCGTGGTCACCGCCAAGGCGCGTTCGAGCATCCGCAACTTCCTCAAGAACCTGACCCGCGACGACGCGATCCAGCTTGGCCGCTACCTGCTCGAACGGGCCCTCGGCGATCTCGGCACCAGCCTCCAGCAGCTGCCCGGCTCGACCGTCGAGGAGGCGCTGGGCGAGCTGCGCGCGGAGACGCTCGAACACCTGTGCGAACAGATCGGCCTCGGCCAGCGCCCCGCCGTGCTCGTCGCGCGCCGCCTGCTGCCACCTGCCGATGACCAGGCACCCGCGGAGACGCCGGTGGAGTCGCAACCGGCACCATTGAGCATCAAGGGTGGCGAGGGCACCGTGATCAGCTTCGCCAAGTGCTGCCACCCGCTGCCGGGCGACCGGATCCTCGGGTTCCTGACCTCGGGTCGCGGCCTGGTCATCCACAGCCAGCAGTGCAAGAACGTCGCCGAGTTCCGCAAGAAGCCAGACAAATGGGTCCACGTCGAGTGGGCGCCCGGGCTGAGCGAGCAGTTCTCCACCGAGATCCGCGTCGAGATCGACAACCAGCGTGGCGCGCTCGCGACCGTCGCCGCGGCGATCTCCGAGCTCGAGTCGAACATCGAGGACGTCAAGACCAAGGAGCGTGACGGCCTGCACACCACCCTGCAGTTCGTGCTGATGGTGCGGGACCGCGTCCATCTCGCCCGCATCATGCGACGCCTGCGCGCGATCTCGGCCGTCCGCCGCATCACCCGGGCCTGAACGGTCCGCACCGGCCAACCCCGACCCCGGAGAATCCAAATGCACGGCAAGCCCATCCACAGCGACCAGGCCCCCGCAGCCATCGGCCCCTACTCACAGGCCGTGCGCTGCGATCGTACCGTCTACATCTCCGGACAGATCCCCCTCGACCCGGCGACCATGGAGCTGGTCGATGGCGATTTCAGCACGCACGCGCGCCGCGTGTTCGACAACCTCGCGGCCGTCGCCGCGGTCGCCGGCGGCTCGCTTGCGGACGTGGTCAAGCTGAACATCTACCTCACCGACCTCGGCAACTTCCCGCGGGTCAACGAGGTCATGGCCGACTACTTCGAGACCCCGTACCCGGCGCGCGCCGCGATCGGCGTCGCGGCACTGCCCAAGGGCGCGGTGGTGGAGGCCGAGGCCATCCTCTACCTCGGCGAGGGATAACGGCCGAAGCCCGGCGGGGGAGCGCCGCGCGCGCGGGCTACTTCTTCTTGCGCTTGCCGCGCTTCTTGGACTTGCCGTCCTTGCGCTGCTTGCCCCCGGTTTTCTTGTTTTTCTTCTGATCCTTCTTCTGGTCTTTCTTCTTGCCCTTACCCTTGGGCTTCTTCTTGGTCTTCTTGGTCTGCTTACTCTTCTTGCCCTTGCCGGGCTTCGCGGACTTGCCGCCGGCTGGCGTCGCGGTCCCGGCATCGCGACCCTCGACCAGCGTGCGCGCGGCGCGCAGCGTGGTCGCGGCACGCACCGGCCCGAAGCCCGGCACCTTGACCAGGTCCTCGATGACGCTTGCCGCGAGCTGCTCCGCGCTGGCGAAGCCGTGCTCGGCCAGTACGGCCGCCGCCGCTGGTCCGATGCCGCTCACCGATGTCAGTGGTGTTCCCATGCCCCCTCCCTCTTCGGTCTCGTGGAAATCGGATCAGTATAGCCGCGCATGGCGCGGCGGCGCGTGAGGTGCAGAAACGGATGGGCCGGTCGCTTGGACCGGCCCGTCTCGGAATCGGATTCGGACACGCGCCTCAGGCGGCGTACTCCTCCATCTCGAAGTCGTCCTTGCCGACCCCGCACTCCGGGCACTCCCAGTCGTCCGGGATGTCCTCCCAGCGGGTGCCCGCGGCGATCCCCTCCTCGGGGAGGCCGGCAACCTCGTCATAGATGAATCCGCATACCACGCAACGCCAAATCTTCATCCTGTCCAGATCTCCCTGCTCTCGTTTGCCCACGATCGCGAGCTTGCCGCGATCAATGTCCGACTAAAATGGTAAAGTATTGCCGCGAGCAGGGTCAAGTCGCGGAATTTCCAACTCAGGCAGGGGTGTAGCCCAGGTTCGGGGCCAGCCAGCGCTCAGCGGTGAGAAGGTCGATGCCCTTGCGCTGCGCGTAGTCCTCGACCTGGTCACGCGCGATCTTGCCCACCGTGAAGTAGCGCGACTCGGGGTGCGCGAAGTAGAAGCCGCTGACCGAGGAGGCCGGCTCCATCGCGAAGCTCTCGGTCAGCGTGATGCCGGTGTTGCGCTCGGCGTCGAGCAGCCGCCACAACGTCTCCTTCTCGGTGTGCTCGGGACAGGCCGGGTAGCCAGGTGCAGGACGGATGCCGCGGTAGCGTTCCTGGATCAGCGCGTCGTTGTCGAGCGCCTCGTCGGCGGCGTAGCCCCAGAACTCGCGGCGCACGCGGGCATGCAGGTGCTCGGCGAGCGCCTCGGCCAGGCGATCGGCGAGCGCCTTGAGCAGGATCGCCTGGTAGTCGTCGTGCGCGGCCTCGTAGGCCGCAGCACGCTCGTTGACCTCGGCGCCCGCCGTGACGGCGAACGCGCCCAGATAGTCCGGCGTGCCCGCGGGCGCGACGAAGTCGGCAAGGCACAGGTTCGGTTGCCCGGCGCGGCGCGGCGTCTGCTGGCGCAGGAAGCGGAAGCGCGCGAGTGGCGCCGCACGCTGCTCGTCTAGCCATACCACCACGTCGTCGCCGTCGCGGTTGGCCGGGAACAGCCCGCAGACCGCACGTGGCGTCAGCCACTGCTCGGAGACGATGCGCTCGAGCATCGCTCGCGCGTCGTCGAACAGACTGCGCGCCATCGCTCCCTTCTCGGGATCGTCGAGGATCGCCGGGTAGCGGCCGCCCAGCTCCCAGGTCAGGAAGAAGGGCGTCCAGTCGATGCAGTCGACGAGGTCCGCGAGGTCGATGTCGTCGACCACGTGAACGCCGGTCACCCGCGGTGCCGGCGGCATGTAGGCCGTCCAATCGACGCGCAGCGCATTGGCCCGGGCGTCGGCCAGCGGCAGCTGGGTGGTGCCGCGCTGACGCTCGGCGAAGCCCTCGCGCACGGTGACGTAATCGGCACGGATCTCGGCGGCGTAGGCGTCGCGCTGGGTCGCGCTGAGCAGCTTCTGCACCACGCCGACCGCGCGCGAGGCGTCCTTGACCCAGACCGTCGGTGCGTTGGCGTACTCCGGCTCGATCTTGACCGCGGTATGCGCCTTCGAGGTCGTCGCGCCGCCGATCAGCAGCGGCACGTCGAGCTTGCGCCGCTGCATCTCCTTGGCGATCTGCGCCATCTCGACCAGCGACGGCGTGATCAGGCCCGACAGGCCGATGATGTCCGCTCTCTCCTCCACGGCCCGCGCGAGGATCGTGTCGGCCGGCACCATGACGCCGAGGTCGATCACCTCGTAGCTGTTGCACTGCAGGACCACGCCGACGATGTTCTTGCCGATGTCGTGCACGTCGCCCTTGACGGTCGCCAGCAGCACGCGCCCCTGCGAGGTGACCCCCTCGGCCCGGTCCGCAGCCAGGTAGGGTTCGAGGTAGGCGACCGCCTTCTTCATCACCCGTGCGCTCTTGACCACCTGCGGCAG
>CBDTVS010000072.1:0-7461 GCA_965364245.1 uncultured Gammaproteobacteria bacterium
GGTCTGGTAGGTGACCAGGTTCTTGCCCAGCCACTGGTGAGCGAAGTCCTCGATCTCCTGCTTGGTGCTGACGAGCTTGACGCCCCCGGCCTTGCCGCGGCCGCCGGCATGCACCTGGGCCTTGACCACCCAGCGCTCGCCGCCGATCTTGCCGGCCGCCTCGACCGCCTCCTGGGCCGTGCTCGCGGCATAGCCATCCGAAACGGGCAGCCCGTACTCCCTGAAGAGCTGCTTGGCTTGGTATTCGTGCAGATTCATACTGGCTCCCCACCTGTCGATAAATGTTATCGGCGCATAAACAGCCATTATATCCATTTTGGCCACCCCGGGTACAGTCATAGGAGCGCGACGCGCCGTGCAGCCGCCCCCGGGCACCCTTACAATCGGGGCATGATGCTGCGCCTGCTGCTGCTGTCGATGGCGGTCTGGATCGCCTACGTGCTGGTGCGCGACGCCCTGCGACGTCGCCGCGTCCACCGCACCCCGCCGGCGCCCCTGGTAGCCACGGTGCGCTGCGACCGCTGCGGCGTCCATCTCCCGGCTGAAGAGGCTCTGCAGCACGTTGACGGCCGGCACTACTGCTCCCCGGAGCACGCGCGTGACGACGGCTGAGGCGGAACTCGAGCGGCTGCTGCCGCACGACCATGAGCGCACGCCACCGGCTTACGTCGACGGCCGCCCCTGGGACCCGCTGCTGCTCTACGCGAGCTACCGGGTCCTGCTCGCCGGCCTGTTCGCCGGTCTGCACTTCTCGGGGCTCGGACCGAAGCTGCTCGGCTCGTTCGACGCCCGGCTGTTCGCCCAGTCGAGCATCGGCTACCTGGTGCTCGCCGCACTCGGCCTCGCCCTGGTCGCGCGGCGCAAGCCGGAGTTCGGGGTGCAGGTCGCGCTGATGCTGCTGGTCGACATCGCCGCGCTGACCCTGATGATGCACGCCAGCAGCGGCCTGCCGAGCGGCCTCGGCATGCTGCTCGCGATCCCGGTCGCCACCGGCGGCGTGCTGGTGGCCGGCGAGATGGCCCTGCTCTACGCCGCGCTGGCCGCGCTGAGCATCCTCGGCGAACAGATCTACGCCCAGTGGTTTGCGCTGTTCGGCGACACCCACTACACCCAGGCCGGGATTCATGGCACGGTGTTCTTCACCACCGCGCTGGTGGCGCGCTGGCTGGCCAGCCACCTCCGGCAGAGCGAGGCGATCGCCGCCCAGCGCGGACTCGACCTGGCCAACCTCGCGCAGCTCAACGACTACATCATCCGCCGCCTGCAGTCCGGGGTCGTGGTGGTCGACGCCGACGCGCGCATCCGCCTGATCAACACCTCGGCGCGCACGCTGCTCGGCCTGCCGGAGCACGCTCAGCCGCGCGATCTCGCGGAACTGTCACCGGAATTGACCGAGCGGTTGCGGGACTGGCGCGTCGACCCGGCCGACGGTTCTGGAACGCTGCGCCTCGCCGAGGCCGAGAGCGGCATCCTGCCGCGCTTCGCCAGGCTCGGGGCGTCGCCTGACAGCGGCACCCTGATCTTCCTCGACGACAGCAGCAGCGTGATGCGCCAGATGGTGCAGATGAAGCAGGCCTCGCTCGGCCGCCTGACCGGCAGCATCGCCCACGAGATCCGCAACCCTCTGGGCGCGATCAGCCATGCGGCACAGCTGCTCGGCGAGAGTGAATCACTGGCCGCCGGGGACGCGCGCCTGATCGAGATCATCCGCCAGCACACCGGTCGCGTGAACGGCATCATCGAGAGCGTGCTACAGCTGTCGCGGCGCAGCGGCAGCCGCCCCGAAACGCTGCCGTTGACCCAGTCGGTCCAGGGCTTCATCTCCGAGTTCGTACGCGGCGAGGCCGTCGATCCGGGGCAACTGAGCAGCGAGATCGAGCCCGGCGACACGCAGATCAGCTTCGACCCGGTGCAGCTGAACCAGGTGCTCTGGAACCTGTGCGGCAACGCGCTGCGCTACGGCCGTCCGGCGGACGGCAGCGAAGCCAGGATCACCCTGCGCGGCGGCCGTACCAGCGGCATCCGCGGTCCCTATCTCGAGGTCTGCGACAACGGTCCGGGGCTCGACGAGGCGACTGCCGAGCAGGCCTTCGAACCGTTCTTCACCACCGATTCGCGTGGCAGCGGCCTCGGTCTGTATATCGCCCGCGCGCTGTGCGAGCATAACTTCGCCAGACTCGACTACCTGCGACCGGCCCGTGGCGGCAGCTGCTTCCGCATCCGCTTCGCCGAACCGACACCACCCGACACCACGCCATGACCCGCCCCCTCGCGCTGATCGTCGACGACGAACCGGACATCTGCGAGCTGCTCGGGCTGACGCTGGAGCGCATGGAGGTGGACAGCCGCGCCGCCCACGACCTCGCCGGCGCGCGGGCCCTGCTCGGCCGGCACCGGTTCGACCTCTGCCTGACCGACATGCGCCTGCCCGACGGCGACGGCATCGACCTGGTGCGCCACATCCAGGCCCACCATCCCGATCTGCCGACCGCGGTGATCACCGCCCACGGCAACATGGAAACCGCCATCGATGCGCTCAAAGCGGGCGCCTTCGACTTCGTCTCCAAGCCGGTCGACCTGCAGGCCCTGCGCGACCTGGCCGGCGCGGCGCTGCGCCTTGCCGAAGGCGGGGCCCGACGCGGCTCGCGCCTGACGCTGATCGGCGATTCGCCGCAGATGGACCACACCCGGGCACTGATCGCCAAGCTCGCACGCAGCCAGGCACCGGTCTACATCAGTGGCGAGTCGGGCACCGGCAAGGAACTGGCGGCGCGCATGATCCACGACCTCGGGCCACGCGCCGAAGGACCGTTCATCGCCGTCAACTGCGGCGCCATCCCGTCCGAACTGATGGAGAGCGAGCTGTTCGGCCACCGCAAGGGCAGCTTCACCGGCGCGACGCGCGACAAGAATGGCCTGTTCCAGGCCGCAGACGGTGGCACGCTGCTGCTCGACGAGGTCGGCGAGCTGCCGCTGCTGCTGCAGGTCAAGCTGCTGCGCGCGATCCAGGAGAAGGCGGTGCGCCCGGTCGGCAGCGAACGCGAACAGCGTATCGACGTGCGCATCCTCAGCGCCACCCACAAGGATCTCGCGCAGCTGGTCGCCGACGGGGCCTTCCGCCAGGACCTGTTCTACCGCATCAACGTCATCGAGCTGCCGGTCCCACCGCTGCGCGAGCACGCCGACGACATCCCGCAGCTCGCTGGGCACATCCTCGAGCGGCTCGCCCGGGACGGCATCACCCCACCGGTCACGCTGGCCGATGACGCGCGCGAGGCGCTGTGCGGTTACGGCTACCCCGGCAACGTCCGCGAACTCGAGAACATCCTGGAGCGCGCCGCGGCGCTGTGCGACGGCGGCACCATTCACCCGGACGATCTCGGCCTCGGGGACCTCGGCTTCGGCAGCCGCGGCCCGGCGGAAGCGCCGGACAGTGACCACCGCGAAGCGTCCCGGGCATCGGGTCGCCGGGCCGGCGACGAGGTGCTGCCACCCGACGACCTGCCGCTGCCGAAATACCTCGAGGCGATCGAGCGCCAGCGCATCGTCGCGGCGCTGGAGCAGACGCGCTGGAACCGCACCGCCGCGGCGGAACTGCTCGGGGTCAGCTTTCGCACACTGCGCTACCGGCTCAAGAAGCTCGAGATCGAGTAACCGGCGCAAGGGAGGACGAGATGCTCTGGATCAAGGCCTGGCACCTGATCTTCATGGTTACATGGTTCGCGGGGCTGTTCTACCTGCCGCGCCTGTTCGTTTACCATGCGCAGTGCGAGGACGAGGCCGGCAACGCGCGGTTCAAGGTGATGGAGCGCAAGCTCTATTACGGCATCACCACGCCGGGCATGGTGCTGACCGTGGGCTTCGGCATCTGGATGCTGGTCGCGTACGCGTGGCAGGTCTACGGCCAGATGGGCTGGTTGCACGCCAAGCTGGCACTGATCGCCGCTCTGGTGGTCTACCACTTCATCTGCGGCCAGCACCTCAAGGCGTTCCGCGACGACCGTAACCGGCGCAGCCACGTCTATTACCGCTGGTTCAACGAGGTACCGGTGCTGTTCCTGATCGGCATCGTACTGCTGGCGACTGTCAAACCATTCTGAGCCGGGCCCACGGCCCGGCCATCGCAGGGGAAGCGTGATGACGCGACTGGTTGAATGTTCCGTACTCAAAAGCCGCGCCGAGGGGCTCGACGAGCCGCCACACCCGGGCGAGCTGGGCCAGCGCATCTACGAGCAGGTCTCCAAGGCCGGCTGGGAGCAGTGGCTGCAACGCCTGACGATGATCATCAACGAAAACGGGCTGAACACGGCCGACCCGGCGAGCATCGAGCTGATCGAGAAGCACATGCTCGGCTTCCTGTTCGGCGAGGGCGATTACGGCCAGCTGCCGTCCGGCTTCCAGCAGGCGGCTCCACGCGCCAAGAAGTAGGCCCGGCTCAGCCGTCGCCGGCGTCGACACGGCCGCGCATCAGCACCGGCGCGGTCACCACCCGCAGGCAGGCGTGGGCCGCGCGTAGCGCAGCCTCGACCTCGCGCGGCGTCGCTGCCCTGGCGAACACGAAGCCGAGGTAGCTCTCGCCCTCGGGCAGCGGCACCAGTTCGTAGCCCTCGCGCACGCTGATCTCGACCGACTCCACGCCCGGCACCCGCGACGCCTCGAGCACGCCCTCCACCCGGCGCAGGATGCCGGCCCGTGGCGTCGGCAGCATCAGCACGCCGCCGGCACCCGCGTCACGCGAGGCGTGCAGCGGCCGGCCCAGGGCACGCGCGATGACCAGTTCCTCCAGCCCGAGGCCCGCGCCGAAGCTCAACAGGCGCGCGCACTCGCCACCGATGGTGCGCGCCGCGAGTTCGAGCAGCCACGCATCGCCGTCGTGGAGCCGCGCCTCGGCGTGCACCGGACCGTGGCGCAGCCCGTAGGCGGCGCACGCCTGGGCAACCCGGTCGGCGACCCGGGCCTGCACGGACTGCGGATGGCGCGACGGGGTCACGTAGTAGCTCTCCTCGAAGCAGGGCCCGGTCAGCGGCTCCGGCTTGTCGAACAGCGCCAGCACCTCGAGCCGTCCGTCCACCAGCATCCCCTCGAGCGCCACCTCGTCACCCGGCAAATAGGCCTCGAGCAGGGCGTGGTCACGCTCGTCCGGGAACGGCGCGGTCGCGGTGATCGCCGCAACCCGCGCGCGCAGGCCTTCGAGGGTTGCGACGTCATCGGCGCGGATCACCCCGCGGCTGCCGGAGAGCGCGAGCGGCTTGATCACGCACGGCAACGGGAACCCCTCCGCCTGGGGTCCCAGGGGTTCGCGCAGGTCGACGACCCGGTGCGCGGGCACCGGCAGACCGGCCTCGGCGAGCCGCCGGCGCGCGAGATCCTTGCGCCGGCTCACGCGCGCGGCGGCGGGGTCGTTGCCGGGCAGGCCGAGCTGGTGGGCGACCAGGCCGGCGAGGTCGACGGTCAGGTCATCGGTCGCGACGACCGCGCTGAACCCGGGGCCGGTGTCGGCCGCGGCGAGGATGGTACGCAGTGACGCGTCGAGGTCGGGCAGTTCGAGGTTCAGGCCGCCCGCACCGCCGACCAACGGGTGCCGGCCGGTCGAGGCCACGACGGCCTCGACGCCGAGGCGCCGGGCGGCACGCAGGTAAGGAGCGGTTCGGTAGCTGCCCGGCGGGGCGAGCAGCAGCAGGCGCTGGGCGTCGGGGTGTGCGGCGCGGGCGCCGTCAGGCACACCCGCCGCCGGACGCGCCGCAGGCCGAGCAGGAGCCCGAGCCGCCGGTGGCCTGGAAGGCGTTGCGGAACACGAAGCTGGCGCCCATCGCCTGGTCGACGTAGTCGATCTCGGCGCCGCGCAGGTAGCCGAGCGCCACCGCATCGACGTAGAGCCGCAGGCCCTCGTGCTCGAACACGCGGTCGAACGGGGTCTGCTGGTCGGTGAAGGTCATGCCGTAGGTCATGCCGCCGCAACCACCACCGGAGACATAGACGCGCACGGCCTCGACGCCGTCCTCCTCCTGCGCCTCGCTCAGCAGCCCGGCCAGCGCGGTGCGTGCGGTGTCGGTGATCGCGATGTCCGTATCGCGCAGCTCGGTGGTGTAGCTCGGGACGCTGCTCTGGGCGGTGGCTTCGCTCATGGATCTCTCCGTCGGTACTGTGCAGGTGATGACTGGTTGCTGGGACCACGCGTTCGGTGGCCAGGTTCCGCTGACCTCATGGTGAGGCCGCGTGGCCGGAACCCCCATGACCGGCGTCAATGGCGGGTCACAGCGGGCCGAAGTATAGCCCGGGCCGGGTCCGCTTCAGTGGTCGAGGCGATTGCGCGCTTTCAGCGAGAAGAGGTGACGCTCGGCGTCGACCAGGTGCTGGCCCCAGTGCAGACGATAGGAGCGCTTCCAGAAGTGGACGGCATCGTCGGCCTGCCCCTCGTAGAGCTCCAGTCCCTGCCTGATGTCGTAGTAGATGTCGGCGAGATCGTCGGCCAGGCTGCCGCTCATGTCGCCGTGGGCATCGCCGACCGGGTCGAACTCCAGCCAGTAGGCGTCGTGCTCGCCGAGTTCGCCGCGCAGCCGGGTGTAGAGCTCGAAGCGGTCCTCGAGCGCGTCGAGGTGAGCGTGGTCGTCCCCAGGCCAGTTCGCCGGGTCGGGCCCCTCCGGCCCGCTCGCGCCGGGGTCGGTCAGCGAGACCACGGCCACGTGCAGGCGCGGCAGCATGCCGAAGACCTCCTGCAACCAGCCGGCATCGCGACGCGCGCCGGCGCTCTCGATCAGGCGACAGAAGTCGCGGGCCAGGCCGGCCATCTCTCGAGTCAGCGGTTGACCGTTCAGGGCACCGGTCACGACACCCTCCTCACGAACTGCGGACTCACCTGAGTGTAGACAATATCCCGCCGGCGTCGCGCTGGGCCGCATGCTAGGCTGCGCGCCATGACGCGCACCCTGCCAGGCGGGCCGCCACCGGCCGTGCTGACCTTCTCCGGCCACGACCCGAGCGGGGGCGCTGGCGTGCAGGCCGACATCGAGGCCCTGGCCGCCGTCGGCTGCCGCGCGCTGACGGTGGTTACCGCGCTCACGGTGCAGGACACGCGCGACGTGCAGCGCGTGGAGCCGGTCGATCCCGGGCTGGTCGAAGCGCAGGCGCGCACCGTGCTGGCAGACCTTCCGGTCGCGGCGTTCAAGATCGGCCTGCTCGGCAGCGCCGGGGTCGCGGAGACGGTGGCCGCGGTGCTGCGCGACCACCCGCAGCACCCCGTGGTGCTCGACCCGATCACCGCCGCCGGGGGCGGCACCCCGCTGGCCGGCGCGGCGCTGGTGACGGCGATGCGCGGGTTGCTGCAGCGCACCACGCTGGTGACGCCGAACAGCGTCGAGGCGCGCAGGCTGGCGGGCCGGGACGACCTCGCGGACTGCGCGGCGGAACTCCAGCGTCTCGGTGCGACGTGGGTGCTGATCACCGGCACCCACGAGACCGGAG
>CBDTVS010000073.1:0-7428 GCA_965364245.1 uncultured Gammaproteobacteria bacterium
GGGCATCGCCGGCTGACGATCCGGTCAGACGCTCGGCGGGTCGAGGGCGTTGTCGACTGGGTCGACCTCATGGTGGGCGTCCTGGAACGCCTCCACTTCGCTGGCCACCCGCGAGAGTTTCTCGAAACGCGCGATGTGGAACAGGGCGTCGCCCGCGTTGACCAGCGGCAGGTTGGTGCGGCCGATCACGATCCCGTCCTGGTGCGCCAGCACCGGAACCTCGTGCTCGCCGAACGGATCGGCGATCATGGCCACGGCCTCGTCGCGCGTGACGCGGTTGCCGAGCTGTTTGAGAGTGCGCATGATTCCGCTCTCGGGAGCGCGGGTCCAGCCGCTGGAGCGGGCCACGTAGGGCTCGACCTTGCGCGGCGTGCGCCGTGCTCCCGGAAGCATCTCGAGTTCGCGCATCACCTGCAGCACCCCGCGCACCCCGGCGCGTATCGACAGCTCGTCGAAGCGCAGCCCTTCACCGGCCTCGTAGAGCAGCGTCGTGATGCCGAGCTCGGCGGCCACTTCGCGTAACGAACCGTCGCGCAGCGCCGCGTTGATCATCACCGGCGTGCCAAACGCCCGGGCCAGTCGCTCGGTCTCCGGATCGTCGAGGTTGGCGCGGATCTGCGGCAGGTTGCTGCGGTGGATGGCCCCGGTGTGGATGTCGATGCCGTGCGTGCAGTGGCGCACGATCTTCTCGATGAACAGGTGCGCCAGGCGTCCGGCCAGCGAACCGTCGGGTGAGCCCGGAAACACGCGGTTGAGATCGCGCCGATCGGGCAGGTAACGCGAGTGCTGGATCACGCCGTGGATGTTGACCATCGGCACTGCGATCAGCGTACCGCGCAGGTGGCGGATCCGCGGTGAGGTCAGCAGGCGGCGGATGATCTCGATGCCGTTGAGCTCGTCGCCGTGGATCGCGGCACAGACAAACATGCACGGCCCGGCACGCCGACCGTGGACCACGTGGACCGGCATGTGCAGCTCGGTGTGGGTGATCAGGTTGCCCATCAGCAGCTCGAGCGTGCGCCGGGTGCCGGCAGCGATCACCTCGTCGCCGAGCGAGAAGGGCGGTTGTGAACCGCTCGGCATCTCAGCCGCTTCCCCGCGTTCCGGTGCGGTTCGGGCGGGCGTTCTTTTCCATGAACTGGATGATCATTCCCGCGATGTCCTTGCCGGTCGCCTCCTCGATGCCCTCGAGGCCGGGCGAGGAGTTGACCTCCATGACCACCGGGCCGTGGTTGGAGCGCAGCAGGTCGACACCGGCGACATTGAGCCCCATCACCTTGGCCGCGCGCACCGCGGTGCTGCGCTCTTCCGGCGTGATGCGGATCAGCTCCGCGCTGCCGCCACGGTGCAGGTTGGAGCGGAATTCGCCCTCCTTGCCGGTGCGCTTCATCGCCGCGACCACCTTCTCGCCGACCACGAAGCAGCGGATGTCAGAACCGCCGGCCTCGCCGATGAACTCCTGGACAAGGATGTTGGCCTTGAGCCCGAGGAACGCCTCGATGACGCTCTCGGCCGCCTTCTCGGTCTCCGCCAGCACCACGCCGATGCCCTGGGTGCCCTCGAGCAGCTTGATCACCAGCGGCGCGCCGCCGACCATCTTGATCACGTCCTGGATGTCGTCCGGCGAGTGCGCGAAGCCGGTGACCGGCAGGCCGATGCCCTTGCGTGCGAGCAGCTGCAGCGAGCGCAGCTTGTCACGCGAGCGGGTAATGGCCACCGACTCATTGAGCGGGTAGACGCCCATCATCTCGAACTGGCGCACCACAGCACAGCCGTAGAAGGTGACCGATGCGCCGATGCGCGGGATCACTGCCTCGTAGCCATCGAGCTCTTCGCCGTTGTAGTGAATCGACGGCCGGTGCGAGGTGATGTTCATGTAACAGCGCAGCGGATTGATCACCCGGACCTCGTGGCCGCGCTGTTTCGCTGCATCGACCAGCCGCGAGGTGGAGTAGAGACTTGCTTTGCGTGAAAGAATCGCAATCTTCATAAGACTTCCTTTTGGTACATCCGCTTGGCGCGACCGCGCCGGATGCGTGGCTGACCGAGATACGATGCGCTGGGATCGACGACGTAGCGACCCGCCAACGCGGTCCGACCGAGAAGCATCCTGAAACCCATACTCTCACGGTCGGTCAACGTCAGCTCGATGGGCCAGCTCGCGCCGCCGATCGCGACCTGGGTGACCACCACGAAGCGCCGTTCGCGATGCCCACCCGAGTCGGTCACCTGGCGGCAGTCATGGAGCGGCAGGTCGCAGGTGATTTCGATCGTCCTGTCGCGTTGCAATGGGTGCAGCGCAAAGCGCACCCGCTCGCCGGCCGCATCTTCATAGGTCTCGACGCGAAAGGCGTGCAGGGCCGAGGTGCGAGCACCAGTGTCCACCTTGGCCTTGATGGCGGGGATGCCCAGCTCCGGGAGGGCGACCCATTCGCGCCAGCCGAGTGAAGGAAGGCGACCGATATCCGTGGTCAATGGCATTTCATGTGGTCCAGCGCAGTGTATGGGATATTCTCACACCAGTTTATACGACGCCTTGATCGCGCTCAGACAGCGGGAGGACACCATGGAAGCGCTCTACTTCTGCGAAGGCCGTGTACCGGTACCTTTCGATCCAGCAACCGCTCAACCCCAGGACGGCTTCGTTTGGCTCGACGTGGTGCGTGGCGAGGACCAGGACTGGTGGCCGGTGGTCGAGCGCCTGGCCGGCGGCACGCTCTACGAGCAGCATCACCGCGACCTCGACAACATCGCACACCCGTCGCACTACGACGGCACCAGCGAGTACGAGGTGCTGCTGTTCCGCAGCCTGGCCCCGGAGCTGCCCGGAGAAGTTTTTCCGACCCGCGCCCTCGGCCTGCTGCTGACCAGCCGCCTGCTGGTGACGGTCCACGAGCCGGGCAGCGTCAGCATCGCCACCGTGCGCGAACGCCTGCTGGGTGGAGTCGGGCGTGTGCCACTGCGCCCGGTGGGGCTGATGCACCTGCTGCTCAATGCCGTGGTCGACCGCTTCCTCGCCAAGCGTGACCCGTTGATGGAACAGCTCGCGCAGTGGCGGGAGGCGTTGCTCGATCCGAAGAACCCGTTCGAGGACTGGTTGTCGGTGCTGCAGTTCGGTTCGAAGCTGCGTCAGCTGGCGATGCTCTGCGAGGAGCAGGTCGACGCGGTGACCCAGTGGCAGGAGAATACGGCGACCGAGATCGATGAGTTCCTGTCGGTCAGAATGCGGGACCTGCTCGAGCACATCGACCGGGTGCGCGATTTCGCGGTGGGCAGGGAGGCCGACATCGAGTCGCTGGTGCAGCTGCACTTCTCTGCGGTCGCACACCGCACCAACGAGATCATGCGCGTGCTGACCGTGGTCTCGGCGATCTTCCTGCCGCTGTCGCTGGTCGCAGGCATCTTTGGCATGAACTTCGAGTACATGCCGGAACTCAAGCTCCCAGGCGCCTATTTCGTGGCGCTCGGCGGCATGGCCGCGCTGGGTATCGGGCTGTTCACGCTGTTCAAGAAGAAGCGCTGGGTGTAGGTGCGGGCAGCGGCGCGCCGGGGGCCGCATGCAGGTGCACGTCGCGCTGCGGGAACGGGATCGTGATGCCGGCCTGTTTGAACGCGCGCCAGATCGCGAGATTGACGTCGGAGCGGATGTTGGCGACGCCGTTCTCCGGGTCGTTGTACCAGACACGCAGTTCCAGCGAGATGCCGCTGTCGGCGAACTCGATCAGCCTGGCTGCAGGGGCCGGGTCGGCGAGCACGCGCGGATTGGCCTTTGCGGCCTCGAGCAGGATCGCCAGCGCCTGCTCGGGATCGTCGTGGTAGCTGATCTGCACCGGGATGCGCATGCGAACGTTCGGGTCCGAGTAGCGCCAGTTGATCACGTCGGTGGTGATCAGGTTCTCGTTCGGGATCAGCGTGTCCTCGCCGTCGCGGTTGCGCACCACGATGTAGCGCGCGCGCATCTCCTGCACCCAGCCGAACTTGGTGCCGATGCTGATCACGTCGCCGGGTTTGATCGAGCGGTCGGCGATCAGGATGAAGCCGCTGATGAAGTTGCTCGCGATGCGCTGCAGGCCGAAGCCGAGGCCGACGCCGAGCGCGCCGCTGAACACGGCCAGCGAGCTTAGATCGAAGCCCGCGCTATCAAGACCGATCAGCACCGCCAGGCCGAGCAGGAAGAACTTGCTGAACTTCGCGATGCCGACGCGCAGCGTCGGACTCATGTGCGGGGAGCGGGTCATGCGCCGCTCGAGGACCTGGCCGAGCCACAGGGCCAGGCCGATCATCAGCGACACCATCACCGTCAGCTTGAGCACGCCGAGCACCGAGATGCGCGCCTCCCCGATGTTCATCGCAAGCGCGTCGAGCGTGCCGAGCACCCCGTCCAGCCAGCCCAGCAGGTGCAGCGCCACGATCACCCATACGCTGCCGCTGATCACGTGCTCCCAGGCCTTGACCGCCTCGCTGTCGCCGAGCGCCTTGCGCACCAGGTAGATGGCGACGCGGATCGCGGCCAGCGAGGCGAGCACCGGGATCGCGATGTCGAGCAGGTGGACGTTGAAGCCGAAGGTCGTCAGCAGGCCGCGTAGCGCGCTGACCAGCACCAGCATGCCGAGCGGCTGGACGATGCGCTCCAGGCTACGCCGGGTCAGGCGGCGAAAGCCGCGCGGCGCATCTTCTGCGGCGTCCAGCCGGAAGCGGCCGAGGTACCAGCGCTTGAACAGCAGGCCAACCGCAAAGGCCAGTAGCAGGGCGCAGATCTGCGCCGCCAGCGACACGGTGTCGATGCCGGCAATCCAGGCGGTGATGCGGTCCATGGTCTGCTCGAACGGGGACATCGGCTCTCTCCTTTGGGCGTCCGCAGGCGTGTTGCCGCACCCAGACGCATGTGTGATCATGCTGACAAGGTGCGCACCGGGCAAGGGGAACCGGAACAGACGCGCCACCGGCCGCGCAGTGTCGCGCCGGACAGGCCTGGGGGACAGGGCGATGATCAACGTACTTCTCGTCGACGACCACGAGCTGGTCCGCACCGGCATCCGGATGCTGATCGAGGCCGAGGACGACCTGCGGGTCAGCGGCGAGGCCGCCAGCGGCGAACAGGCGCTCGACTTCCTGCGCGAGAACGACCTGCCAGACGTCGTGGTGATGGACATCAACATGCCCGGCATCGGCGGCATCGAGGCGATGCACCGCATGCTTCACAACCACCCCGATCTCAACCTGATCGTGCTCAGCGTGCAGGGCAGGGATCCCTACCCGGCGCGCCTGCTGCAGATGGGGGCCAAGGGCTACCTGACCAAGGGCTGCCCGGCGAGCGAACTGCTCTCGGCGGTGCGCACCGTGGGCGGCGGCCAGCGTTACCTGAGTGCCGAGATCGCCCAGCACCTGGCGCTGAACCTGCTCCCCGGAGGCGGCAGCTCGCCGATCGATGCGCTCTCGCAGCGCGAGATGCAGGTGCTGCTGATGGTCATCGAGGGCAACGGCATCCAGGAGATCGCCGAAAAGCTGTGCGTCAGCCCCAAGACCGTCGGCACCTACCGTCATCGGCTCTACGAGAAGCTCGGGGTCAGCAACGACGTCGAGTTGACCCACCTGGCGCTGCGCCACGGGGTCGCCGATCCCGACCTGGTCGCGCAGTGAGCCCGGCGCCGGGCCGCACGACCCCGTCCATTTTCGATCCCGACTGCCGACGCTGCCCGCGCCTCGCGGGCTTTCTCGATAGCGTTGCGCGCGACCATCCGACCTACCATGCCCGCCCGGTACCGCCGTTCGGCGACCCGGACGCGCGCCTGCTGGTGGTCGGCCTGGCACCGGGCCTGCACGGCGCCAATGCCACCGGGCGCCCGTTCACCGGCGACCACGCCGGGATCATCCTCTACGCGACCCTGCACCGCTTCGGTTACGCGAGCAGGCCCGAGTCGACCGCCGCCGACGATGGCCTCGAGTTGCGCAACTGCCGCATCACCAACGCGGTCAAGTGCCTGCCACCGCAGAACAAGCCGACCGGGCCCGAGGTGCGCGAATGCAACGGCTTCCTGGCCGCCGAGCTGACCACGCTGCCGGCGACCGGGGTGGTGCTGGCGCTCGGCAAGATCGCCCACGACGCGGTGCTCGCCGCGAGTGGCCTGAAACGGGCGGCGTACCCGTTCGGACACGCCGCCGAACACGACCTCGGCGGCTTGCGTCTCGTCGACAGCTACCACTGCAGCCGCTACAACACCAACACGCGACGCCTGACCCCGGCGATGTTCGACGCGGTGTTCGCGCGCATCGGGGAGCTGCTCGCCTGAGCCTGCGTTCGGCGAGCCTCCGTATAATCGGCGCATGAGTGGCGGAGAGCTCCCCTTCGACCTCGACGGTTTCCTGGCGACCCTGACCGGTCGGCCGGGCGTCTACCGTATGTTCGCGGCCGACGACACGGTCCTCTACGTCGGCAAGGCGCGCAATCTCAAGCGGCGCGTCTCCAGCTACTTCCGGCGCGGTGCGGCGCACGACGCCAAGACCACGCGACTGCTCGAGCAGGTCGCGCGCGTCGAGGTCACCGTGACCCACACCGAGAACGAGGCGCTGATTCTCGAGAACCAGCTGATCAAGGCGCTGCGCCCGCGCTACAACGTGCTGCTGCGCGACGACAAGAGCTACCCCTACATCCATCTGACCGACGGCGAGACGTTCCCGCGCCTCGCCTTCCACCGCGGTGCCCGCGACGGGGCGGGCCGCTATTTCGGCCCGTTCCCGAGCTCCGGGGCGGTGCGCGACACGCTGAACCTGCTGCAGAAGCTGTTCCGGGTGCGCCAGTGCGAGGACAGCTTCTTCCGCAACCGCACGCGCCCCTGCCTGCAGTACCAGATCGAGCGCTGCTCGGGTCCGTGTGTCGGTCTGGTCGACGAGGCCGAGTACGCGCGCGACGTCGAGCACACCCGGCTGTTCCTCGCCGGGGGCGGCCAACGCATCGTCGACGACCTCGCCCAGCGCATGGAGGCCGCCGCCGAGGCACTCGAATACGAGGAGGCGGCGCGCCTGCGCGACCGCATCGCCGCGCTGCGCCGCGTGCAGGCGCGCCAGTACGTGACCGGATCGGCCCGCGACCTCGACGTGGTCGCCTGTGCTACGGCCGGCGGCCTGACCTGCATTCAGGTGTTCTTCGTGCGCGGCGGCCACAACCTCGGCAACCGGGCGTTTTTCCCCAGCGTTCCCGACCAGGCCGATCCCGGCGAGACGCTGGCCGCCTTCCTGCCGCAGTTCTACCTCGGGCGCACCGTGCCGCGCGAGATCCTCGTCGACCGGATGCCGGAGGAGGGCGCCTGGCTGGCCGCGGCCCTTGCCGAACAGGCCGGCCACAAGGTGGCGCTACGCGTCCCGCAACGCGGTGCACCGCGCCATTGGCTGGCGCTCGCCGAGGACAACGCACGCGAGGCGCTGGCTGCG
>CBDTVS010000074.1:0-7359 GCA_965364245.1 uncultured Gammaproteobacteria bacterium
GAAAATGCGCTCGAACGCGTCCTGCCTGGCGATGAACAGCTCGAGCAGTTCCGGATCGAAGTGCCCAGGCTCGGTGCGGCCATCGCCCTCGGTCAGGATGCGCATGGTCTTGGCATGGTCGAAGGGCGGCTTGTAGCAGCGCCGGCTGCGCAGCGCGTCGTACTGGTCGACGAGGTTCAGGATCCGGCCCTCGATCGAGATCGCCTCACCCGCCAGACCCGCCGGGTAGCCGCCCCCGTCCCAGCGCTCGTGGTGGTGCAGCGCGATGCGCTCGGCGGTGACGAGTACCGGCGAGGTGCCGCCGCGCAGGATCCCGGCACCGATCTCCGGATGGGTCTTCATGATCGCGATCTCGTCGCGATCGAGCGGTCCGGGCTTGAGCAGGATGCGGTCGGGAATGCCGATCTTGCCGATGTCGTGCATCGGGCTGGCGTAGAAGATCAGCTCGACCTGCTCGTAATCGAGACCGAGCTGCTCGGCCATCAGTCGCGAGTAGAGGCTGATGCGGCGGATGTGTGCGGCGGTGTCCTGGTCCTTGTACTCGGCAGCCAGCGTCAGCCGGTAGACGGTATCGACGTAGGCCTCGCGCAGCGCCTGGGTCCTGGCCGCGACCTGCTCGGCGAGGATCTCGTTGTGGTGCGCGAGGAAGTCGTGGAACGCCTTGACCTCCAGCAGGTTCCTCACCCGCACCGTGAGCTCGGTCCGGTCGACCGGCTTGGTCAGGAAGTCGTTGGCGCCGACCTCCAGGCCGCGCACGCGCGATTCCTGGTCCTCGAGCGCGGTGACCATGATCACCGGCACCTCACCGGCGCGGTGGTCGCGGCGCAGGCGCCGGCACACCTCGAAGCCGTCCATGCCCGGCATCATGATGTCGAGCAGCACGAGGTCGGGCTGGAACTCGGCCACCTTGTCGAGCGCCTGCTGGCCGTCCTGCGCCGATTCGAGCTGGTAACCCTGGTCGGAGAGGATCAGCGCGAGGAGCCGGATGTTGCGCTCCTCGTCGTCGACGATCAGGACCCGCTGGTCAGTCGCTGCCGTCACGCTCGATCCCCAGGTGCTTGGCGATGGTGGCCTGCATCGCCTCGGTGTCGACCGGCTTGCTCAGATAGTCGACGAACCCGGCCGCGAGCAGCCGCTCGCGGTCGCCGGGCATCGCGAACGAGGTGACAGCGATGGCCGGGATGGTGCGCATGGCCGCGTCGGCCTGCAGGTGCGCGATCAGCTTCATGCCGTCCATGTTCGGCATCTGGATGTCGGTCAGGATCAGGTCGGGCCGTTCCGCCTCAATCTCGCGCAGGCCCTCCACCCCGTCGTTGGCGAGCCGGGTCGCCAGGCCCATGCCCTCCACGACCAGGCGGAACAGCTTGCGGTTACGCTCGTTGTCCTCGACGATCAGGACGCTGGGGGTCGGCGCCACGCTCACGCCTCCTCGCCGCCACGCAACGGGATCACGAAGTGAAACGCGCTGCCCTCGCCGAGCACGCTCTCGGCCCAGATCCGCCCGCCGTGCTGCTCGATGATGTTCTTCGATAGCGCCAGCCCCAGGCCGGTCCCCTCGTACTTCTTGGTCAGCGACGGCTCGAGCTGCTCGAACGGCTCGAACAGCCGCTCGAGGTCCGCCGCCTTGATGCCGATACCGCTGTCCTCGACGCTGACGTGCAGACCACCGCTGTCCCCGAACCCGTCGTCGGGACGCGCGCGCAACGCGATGCTGCCGCCGTCTTCGGTGAACTTGAAGGCGTTGCCGAGCAGGTTGATCAGCACCTGGCGCAGCCGCTGGTAATCGGCGTGCAGCTCGCCGAGTTCCGGTGCGATCTCGAGCTCGAGCTGCATGCGGTGCTTGTCGGCCTTCTCGCGGAACAGGAACAGGCTCTTGTCGAACAGCTCCGCGACTCCGAAGGTGGCGTACTCCAGCTCCGTCCTGCCGGCCTCGATCTTGGCCAGATCGAGGATCTCGTTGATGATGCCGAGCAGGTGGCGGCCGCTCTCGAGGATGTCGTCGAGGTACTCCTTCTGCTCCTTCGAGACCGGCCCGGCCAGCCCCTGGCCGAGCGCCTGCGAGAAGCCGATGATCGAGTTCAGCGGCGTGCGCAGCTCGTGCGACATGTTGGCCAGGAAGTCCGACTTGGCCTTGTTGGCCCCCTCCGCGACCAGCTTCGCCTCTTCCAGGTCACGCGTGCGCTCGGCGACCTTGGCCTCGAGATCATGCGCGTACTCGCGCAACTTGGCCTCGGAGGCGACGATCTGCTTCATCTGCATGTCGAGCTGGTTCGACGCGCGGCGCACGATGCTGAACACCACCAGGTAGAGGAAGCCGAACCCCCCGGACGAGACCAGCCAGACGATCGTGGTCTGCCGGGCCACGTCCTGCTCGAGCGGATCGAGGTTCTGGTAGATCTCGAAGACGTTGGAGGGCTCCTCGTCCTCGCCGAAGTGGATCGGTACGTAGAGTTCGAGCAGACGCTCGAAGGGTCGCTCGAAGGCCTGCTCGGCCTTGTCCAGGGTGCTGATCTCCGACGGCACCTCGCCCTCGAGCGCCTCCTCGAGTTCGTGGTTGTCGGTGAACACCTGGCCGACCAGGCGGCGGTCGTCGGACCAGATCACGCGCCCGTCACGATCCCAGATCTTGACCCGGACCACGTGCGGGCCAAAGGTCAGGTGGTCGACCTTGCGGCTGAAGGCCTCGTAGTCGTCGAGCCTAGGCGTCGCGAGTTCCTCACGCGTGAACTCGGCGCGCGTCTCGGAGAGCACGATGTTCGCGGTCAGCGCCTTGGCGGAGTCGACGGCGTGGTCGTGCAGCACCTTGCTGATCGTCAACGAGAAGACGACGTTGACCAGCACCACCGCCAGCAGCGACAGCAGCGAGAAGCGTTGCAACAGGGAGAGGCGTGTCATGTCCTTGCGCCGCGCGCTCCGGTGAGTTTCGTGTCGACCGAACGCGCTGGGCATCGCCGGCCATGTAGTGAATGCGCTACACGATCCGCTAGCGGGCCGCGGGGTGTCAAGCGAGCCGGGCAGGCCCTCGCCGCCACTGGCCAGCCACGTCACCGACCGCTACCTTAGCGGCAGGCAGCTACTGCAAGGCCTATGAAGACGGCAACCTCAACGCGCCCGGCTAACGGCATCACGGCACGCTTCGCCCCGGCAGCGGCCTGCCTGATCGCCATGCTGCTGCTCCTGCCCGACCCGGGTGCGGCCGCCGTCTACCGCTATGTCGACAAGCAGGGCCGCGTCCACTATACCGACCAGCCCGAGCACGGCGGCTACCGCAAGCTGGTCAAGACCTGGAAAGGCTGGCGCGAACCGTCGTTCGACGCGCGCCAGTTCCGCGAGAACCAGAAGCGCTTCGCACCGCTGCTCGCCGAGATGTCCCGCACCCACAACCTGCCTGACGCGCTGCTGCACGCCGTGGTCACCGCCGAGTCGGCCTACGACCCGGACGCGCTGTCCAGCGCCGGTGCCCTCGGCCTGATGCAGCTGATGCCGGGAACCGCCCAGCGCTTCGGCGTCGCCAACCGCAGCAACCCGCGCGCCAACGTCGACGGCGGCACGCGCTACCTGAAACAGTTGCTGGAGCAGTTCGGCAACGATCTGCGCCTCGCGCTCGCCGCCTACAACGCCGGCGAGAACGCCGTGATCCGTCACGGGCGCAAGATCCCGCCCTACCCCGAGACGCAGCGTTACGTGCGCAAGGTGCTCGACTACTACCGCAAGTACCGCGAGGAGGGCGTGCCGGCTGGCTGAGTGGCCGTGCGTGGTCCGTGGATCACGCGGGGTCGCGACAGACCAGCGTGCCGGCCGGCGGCTCAGGCCACCAGCAGGTCGCAGAAGGCGTTGACGGGCGTGGCCGCGAGACGTTGCGCGTCGCCGCACAGCGCCGCGATCTGCTCCACCCGTGCCGTCGGGAAGCGCGCCGCGAGGGCGTCGAGGAATTTCCGCTCGAGCAGCGGCACGCCCTCGGCGCGCCGGCGACGGTGGCCCACCGGGTAGTCGATGGCAACACGTGCACTGCGGCTGCCGTCGCGGAAGATCACCTGCACGGCGTTGCCGATCGCGCGCTTGTCGGGTGCGTAGTAGTCGGCGGTGAAGGCCGGTGACTCGCGGACCTGCATCTTCGCGCGCAGCGCATCGATGCGCGGGTCCGCGGCAAACGCATCCTCGTAGCTCGCCGCGTCGAGCGTGCCGTGCAGCAGCGCCACCGCGACCATGTACTGCAGGCAGTGGTCGCGGTCGGCCGGGTTCGCCAGCGGGCCCTGCTTGGAGATGATGCGCACGCCCGGCTCCTGGGTCTCGAGCTCGATGCGCTCGATCTCAGCGACCCGGCCGCGCACCTCGGGGTGCAGCCGCACGGCCGCCTCGACCGCGGTCTGGGCGTGGAACTCGGCCGGGTAACTGATCTTGAACAGCACGTTCTCCATCACGTAGCTGCCGTAGGGGCGCTGCAGGCGGAACGGCTCGCCGCCGAACAGCACGTCGTAGAAGCCCCAGCGCGGCGCGCTGAGCACGGTCGGGATGCCCATTTCGCCGGCCGCCACCAGCAGCGCGAGGCGCACCCCGCGACTGGTCGCATCACCGGCGGCCCAGCTCTTGCGCGAGCCGGCGTTGGGCGCATGGCGGTAGGTGCGCAGGCTCTGGCCGTCGACCCAGGCATGCGCGACGGCGTCGACGATGCCCGCCCGCGGCAGGCCGAGCATCCGCGCGGCGAGCGCGGCGGTCGCGACCTTGACCAGCACCACGTGGTCGAGACCGACGCGGTTGAAGCCGTTCTCCAGCGCCAGCACGCCCTGGATCTCGTGCGCCTTGATCATCCAGGTCAGCACGTCGTGCATCGTGAACGGCTCGCCGCCGTCGGCCACGGCCCGCCTGGAGAGGTGGTCGGCGAGCATCAGGATGCCGCCGAGGTTGTCGGACGGGTGGCCCCATTCGGCGGCGAGCCAGGTGTCGTTGAAGTCGAGCCAGCGCAGCATGGCGCCGAAGTCGAACGCGGCCTTGACCGGGTCGAGGACGTGCGTCGTACCCGGCACCCGCGCGCCGTGCGGCACCACGGTGCCCGGCACCAGCGGGCCGAGGTGGCGCGTGCAGGCCGGGAACTCCAGCGCCAGCATCGCGCAGGCCAGCGTGTCCATCAGGTCGAGGCGCGCCGTGGCGTAGGCCTCGTCGCTGTCGACGGTGTAATCGGCCACGTAGTCGGCGATCGCCACCAGTTCCGGGTCGGGCGGCAGGCGTTGTGCCGACTCGGCGACGTGACCCGGGGCGTCGGCCCCGGCCCGGTCAAGCGCGGCCTGGTTGCTCATGCGCGCATCCCGTTCAGCTGCGCTCGTCCAGCGGCACGAACGGACGGTTGTCGGGCCCGACATACTCGGCGCTGGGACGGATGATCTTGCGGTCGATGCGCTGCTCGATGACGTGCGCGGCCCAGCCGGTGACGCGCGAGAGCACGAACAGCGGCGTGAACATCGCGGTGGGGATGCGCATCGTGTGGTAGGAGATCGCCGAGAACCAGTCGAGGTTCGGGAACAGGCTCTTGGTCTCGAGCATCACCGCCTCGAGGCGCTCGGCGATGGCGAACAGCTTGAGGTTGCCGGCGTCCTCGGAGAGCCGCCGCGCCACCTCCTTGATCACCTGGTTGCGCGGGTCGGCGACGGTGTAGACCGGGTGGCCGAAGCCGATGATCACCTCGCCGGCGGCGACCCTGCGCCGCACGTCCACCTCGGCCTCGTCGGGGTCCGCGTAGCGCGTCTGGATGTCGAACGCGACCTCGTTGGCGCCGCCGTGACGCGGGCCGCGCAGGGCACCGATCGCCCCGGTGATGCACGAGTACATGTCGGCGCCGGTGCCGGCGATCACGCGCCCGGTGAACGTCGAGGCGTTGAACTCGTGCTCGGCGTAGAGCACCAGCGAGGTGTGCATCGCGCGCACCCACAGGTCGCCGGGACGCTCGCCGTGCAGCAGCCTGAGGAAGTGGCCGCCGACCGAGTCGTCGTCGGTCATCACCTCGATGCGCCGGCCGTTGACCGCGAAGTGGTACCAGTAGAGCAGCATCGAGCTGAGGCAGGCCAGCAGCTTGTCGGCGATGTCGCGCGCGCCGGCGGTGGTGTGCTCGTCCTTCTCCGGCAGGCAGGTGCCGAGCACCGAGACGCCGGTGCGCAGCACGTCCATCGGGTGGGCCGACGGCGGGATCACCTCGAGCGCCTTCTTGACCGCCTCGGGCAGGCCACGCAGCGAACTGAGCTTGGCCTTGTACTGGGTCAGCTCGGCGGCGTTGGGCAGGTGGCCGTGGATCAGCAGGAAGGCGATCTCCTCGAATTCGCAGGTTTCGGCGATGTCGAGGATGTCGTAGCCGCGGTAGTGGAGGTCGTTGCCGGTCACGCCGACGGTGCAGATCGCGGTGCTGCCGGCCGCCTGGCCGGAGAGCGCGACGGATTTCTTCCGCGTCCGGTCCGGGATGGTTGGGCTCATGGCTGGATCTCCCTGCGCGACGTGCCTGCCGGCATGTTAGCCGACCGCGGCGCCGGTCCGGTGCGGCTCAGTTGGCCACCGCGACCTCGCGCTCGGCGATGCAGCGCATGGCGTTGGCGCGGGTGGTGCGAATGTGGTGGCGCATCAGCAGCTCGGCCATCTCGCCATCGCGGTCGGCGATCGCCGCGACGATGTGCTCGTGCTCGACCAGCGCCCGCTGCGCGCGCGAGATCACCCCGAACTGGTGACGGTAGAGACGCACCAGGTGGTAGAGGTCGTTGCACAGCAGCTCGATCAGGCGGCTGTTCTTGCTGCCCTGGACGATCCGGTAGTGGAAGTCCAGGTCGCCCTCCTTCTGGAAGTAGCCGTGACTCGGGTCGCTCTCGATCTGCTGGCGGTGGGTGCCGAGCAGCGCCACGAGGTCGGCGATCTCGGCGTCGCTCATCGCGGTCGCGGCGAGCCGCGCGGCCATGCCTTCGAGCGCCTCGCGTACGTGGTAGATCTCGAGCAGCTGCTCGGCCGACAGCGAGACCACGCGGGCACCGACGTTGGCCTTGCGCACCACCAGGCTGCACGCCTCGAGGCGCCCGATCGCCTCGCGCAGCGGTCCCCGGCTGATGCCGTAGGCGCGCGCCAGCTCGGGTTCGCTGATCTTGCTGCCCGGCTTCAGCGTGCCCTCGACGATCTCCTGCTGGATGCGCGCGAAGATGCGGTCGGCGATGGTGACGTGGGGCTCTTCTTGTGTGGCGGCCATCGGCTCGCTCCGTCAGATTGTCGACAATAACTGCTTTATGTTCGCAATAATCGCACAAATTGAGTTCTTATGTCGACAATCACTCGAGCGTGGCCCTGCACCGGAACGAGACGGGGCCCATCCCCGGGGATGGGCCCCTGGCAACC
>CBDTVS010000075.1:0-7353 GCA_965364245.1 uncultured Gammaproteobacteria bacterium
TCCTACGCCCAGCGTGCCGCGCAGCAGCAGCCGTCGCTTGTTGTCTACCTTCATCATTCTTGTCCTCTCCATCTGTGGTGGATCCGCTCGCGCGGACACGGTCAACGTAGCAACCACGGCCGACGTTGACACATGGGTCCGGTCAATAAAATCGGGAAAAGCGGTCAGAAGGGTAGGGGTTTACCCTGACTTTCGATGACCAGCGTCATACGCACCAGTTCGGACACCGAGCCGGCGGCCATCTTCTCCATGACCCGCGCGCGGTGGGTCTCGACGGTTTTCTGGCTGATGCCCAGGGTGGTGCCGATCACCTTGTTTGCCTGGCCGTCGACGACCAGTCGTAACACGTCGAGTTCGCGCGGGGTGAGCGTGAGGTAGCGGGTCATCAGTTCGTCACGCCGCATCCGCTGCAGGCGCTGCTTGGCATCGCGGCGCAGCGCCTGCTGCACGCAGTCGAGCAGTTCCTGGTCCTTGAACGGTTTCTCGATGAAGTCGACGACGCCGCTCTTGAGCGCACGCACCGCCATCGGCACGTCGCCGTGTCCAGAGACGACGATCACCGGCAGTTCGATACCACGTTCACGCAACTGGGCATGCACCTCGAGACCGCTGAGGCCCGGCATGCGCAGGTCGAGGAGCACGCAGCCCTCCCGGTCAGGCGTGACCGCGTCGAGGAACGCCTCGCCCGAGTCGAAGGGCACGACCCGCAGACCGACCGAGTCCATCAGCCAGCGCAGCGAGTCGCGGACCGCGGCGTCGTCGTCGACCACGAAGACCACCTGTTCAGGCGACATCGCGGGCCTCCGCCGCCGCGCCCGGGAGGGTGACATGGAAGGTGGCGCCGCCATCCCGCGCGTCATCGGCCCAGAGTCGCCCGGCGTGGGCCTCGACGATGCGGCGACTGATCGCCAGGCCCAGTCCCATGCCGCTCGCCTTGGTCGTGTAGAAGGGAGTGAACAGCTCGCTGAGCGCGGTCGGCTCCATTCCCGGACCGTTGTCGTGCACCTCGAGGTGGATGTTCCCATCGGCTTCAAGCGTGCTGCGCACCACGACCCGGCGCTGGCCGGCCGGGTTGCGAGCCACGGACTCGATCGCGTTGCGCAGCAGGTTCATCAGCACCTGCTCGAGTTCGATCATGATCCCGGTCACCGGTGGCAGGTCGTCGGCCAGCTCGAGTTCGAGGTCGACACCGACCCGGTCGGTCTCGACGTTGACCATCGTGGCCGTCTGCCCGACCAGCGCATTGATGTCGAGCGGACCGCGTTCCGGGTCACGCTTGCGGATGAAGTCGCGGATCTGGCGCACGATCTGTGCGGCACGGTGGGCCTGGGCGCTGAGCAGCTCCATCGCCTCGAGCAACGAGTCGCGGTCGGCGCGGTCGTCCCGCAGCCGGCGTACGCATGCCCCGGCGTAGTTGGTGATCGCCGAGAGCGGCTGGTTCAGCTCGTGGGCGATCTGCGAGGCCATCTCGCCCATGGTGCTCAGGCGCGCGACGTGGGCCATTTCGGTGAGATGGCGCCGCTGTTCATCCTCGGCCGCCTTGCGCGCCGAGATGTCGCGGCAGACGATCACCGCGCCGAGCACCTCGCCGCCACGGTCGCGCAGCGGTGCGCTGGCGTACTCCACCGGGAAACTGGTGCCGTCCTTGCGCCAGAACACCTCGTCGTCGACGTGGTGCGCGCGGTTCTCGCGGAAGGTTGCCCCGACCGGGCAGTCACGCTTCGGGTAGGGCCGGCCGTCGGCATGGCTGTGGTGCAGCAGGTCGTGCTGGTTACGGCCGATCAGCTCCTGTGCGGTCCAGCCGGTCAGGCGCAGCATCTCCGGATTGACGAAGGTGATGGTGCCGTCGGTATCGACGCCGCTGACACCGTCGCCGACCGCCTCGAGGATCAGCTCGAAGCGGCTCTCGATGCCACGCTTGGCCTC
Organism: uncultured Gammaproteobacteria bacterium; assembly: GCA_965364245.1. GTDB lineage: Bacteria > Pseudomonadota > Gammaproteobacteria > QNFN01 > QNFN01 > QNFN01. The sequence continues at coordinate 1,927 of CBDTVS010000075.1, forward strand.
GTCGAGCCGCCGGTTGAGGTGCGCGATCCAGCCGGCCAGCAGCACCAGCAGACCGAGCATCAGGCCGCCGGCGATGAAGGCGCCGCGGTACTTGTCGAGCACGTCCTCGAAGGTGAAGCGCAGCTCGGCGTAGGGCCCGATGGAGAGTTCCTGGAACAGGTCGTGGACCGGCTGGTAGTCGAGCGGGACGGTCCAGCCGGCGTAGCGACCGGCCAGTGCGGCGGGGTGGTCGTGTGGCATCTGCAGCAAGGCGACGGCGACGCGCTGGGCGAGTTCGTTGGCCGTCCAGCGCACCTTGGCGAACGGCCATTCCGGGTAGAGGCGGGTGCTGGCCAGCAGCGGGAACTCTTCGCTGGCGCGCGTGCCAATGACGCGCACTGCATCAGGTTGCAACTCGCCCTCCTCGATCATGCGTTCGAGGATGTTGGTGCGCACCGCGCCGAAGTCGGCCTCGCCCGCGAGCACACGCCGCACCACGGCGTCGTGGGTGTTGGCGAACTGGGTCTCGGCGAGGTCGCGGCGGGGGTCCAGGCCGATGCCGTGCATCTCGCGCCACTGCATCTGGTAGCCGCCCAGTGAGTCCTTGTTGACCGCGGCGAAGCGTTTGTCGCGCAGGTCGTCGAGGGTCGCCAGATCGGTGCGCGCGGCGCGCGTGAACAGCACACCGCCGAAGGTGTTGTAGCTCTTGCCGCCGTGACGGTTGTTGAGCGTGGCGATGCGCGACACACCCTGGTGCACCTCGAGGTCGACGTACATGCCCGAGTTGACGAGCACGAAATCGACCCGGCGGTAGGCCACCGCGGGCTCGACCTCCTCGAACTCGAGCGGCACGATCGTGAAGTGGTAGTCGGGCAGCTGCGAGCCCAGGTACTCGGCGGTGGGGCCCCAGGTGCGCAGGGTCGCCTCGTCGCCGCGATGGCTCAGCACGCCGATCAGGATCGCCGTCTCCTGCGCCAGGACAGTCGGCGCTACGCCGCAGAGCAGCGCCAGGAGCAGGATCAGGCACCGTGTATGGGTCATGGCATGGGGCCGCAAAGGCGCGTCCACCGAGTATAGCCGCACCGCTCCGTGCGGCCCGAGCCGGAGCTAGGGCTTTGCGGCGCGCGCCTGCTCGTTGAGGCGCCGCTCGACCTCCGCGAGGCGTGCCGCGATGCGTGCGCTGTCGTAGCCGTCGGCGACGCGCAGCGCCTTGCGCAGCTCCTCGGTCGCCTCGGCGTCGCGTCCATCGAGCAGCAGCAGCTCGGCCCGGGCCCGGCGCGCCCCCACCTCGTCCTGCAGCATCACGCTGGCATCGTTGAGCAGCTGGTAGTAGGTGCGATTTTCGCGCCCGCCGTTGACCTCGTCGATCAGCAGCAACTGCGCCTCGCGCGGCTGGCCGGCGTCGATCAGCAGTCGCGCGTAGGCCTCGGTGAGGGCCCGGTGTCCCGGGAACACCTGCAGCGCGTCGCGGTACTCGCGCAGCGCGGCGTCGCGCTGCCCGCTTGCCGCCAGCGCCTGGGCCCTGGCCACCAGGTACTCCACGCGGTCCGGCTCGGCGGCGATCAGCGGTTCGAGGGTCGTGAGCGCCGCAGGGCCTTTGCCGTGTTCGAGCTGGGCCAGCGCGAGCGCGTAGCGCGCCTGGTCGTCGCCACGTCGTACGCGGGCGCTGAACTCGTCGATACGCGTGTCGATATTCACGCTGTCGAGCACCTCGAGGCGCATGCGCGCGATCGCGAAGGCGGTCTCGTCGCGCGGTGCGGGGCGCGGCATCTGGCTGGCGCGATCGACCGCGCTGGCGATGCGCGATACGTTCACCGGGTGGGTACGCAGGAACTCCGGCAGCGCATCGCCGTAGAGGCGCTGGTTCTGCTGCAGGCGGCCGAAGAAGTCCGGCATGCCGAACGGGTCGAGGCCGGTGCGGGCAAGGATCTGGATGCCGATGCGGTCGGCCTCCTCCTCGTTGGAGCGGATGAAGTTGAGCTGGGCCTGGGCGCTGCCACCGAGGGTCGTCGCCAGTGCCGCCTCGCCGAGTTCGCCGTCCACCTGGCCGAGCAGCAGCGCGGCGAGCAGCGCGACCGCGCTGGCGATCTGCATCTGCCCCGCGGCCTCGTAGGTGCGCGCCATGTGCCGCTGGCTGACGTGGGCGAGCTCGTGTGCGATCACCGCGGCCAGTTCGCTCTCGGTGCGGCTGGCGAGCAGCAGGCCGGTGTGGATGCCGATCACGCCACCCGGTGCGGCGAAAGCATTGATGGCCCGGTCGCGGATCACGAAGAAGGTGATCGCGCCGGGGGCGAGGCCGCTGTTGGCCGCCAGGCGGTTGCCGAGCGAGTCGATATAGCCGGTCACCAGCGCGTCGTCGTGGAGCATGCCCTTGGCGCGCAGGCTCTGCATCAGCGCCTGGCCGATGCGCCGCTCGGCCTGCGGCGTGAGGACCTGGGCCGAGGGGTCGCCCATCTCCGGCAGCGGCGACGGGCGCCCCTGGCCGGAAACCAGCGGTGCGAGCGCCAGGCCGAACAGCAACAGGGCCAGCCGGGACAGCCGGCCGGTCGTGCAGGGTTGCCGAGTGCGGGTCATGCGTGGGTGGTCAGGAAGGCGGCTGGTGCCCGGTCTACTGCCAGTGAGACTATCATTAGATGCACCCGGTTCGACGCTGGCCCTATCACCAATGGGTGATTGTCTCATTTTGCAAAGGGCGAATACTGGGCAACGGCCCTGCGAAGGGCCCCGAACAAGCTTAATAGACTGGAGGAAACTCATGGCCGATTACGATCAGGAACTCGACGCGACCGGGCTGAACTGCCCCCTGCCGATCCTGCGTGCGAAGAAGACCCTCGCCGGCATGGAGAGCGGTCAGGTGCTGCGCATCGTCGCCACCGACCCGGGCTCGGTGAAGGACTTCGACGCCTTCGCGCGCCAGACCGGCAACGAGCTGATGGCCTCGGGCGAAGAGGATGGCAAGTACACGTTCATGATGAAGAAGGCCTGATTCCGGCTTCTGAGCATCGGACCGCGCGCCAGGTTAAGACGGGAGCAGCGCTATGGAAGAGAAGAAACTCGCGATCATCGCCACCAAGGGCACGCTCGACTGGGCCTACCCGCCGTTCATCCTGGCCTCGACCGCCGCGGCGCTGGGCTACGAGACCCAGGTGTTCTTCACCTTCTATGGCCTGCAGCTGCTGCGCAAGGACCTCAGCGGGGTCAAGGTGAGCCCGCTCGGCAACCCGGCGATGCCGATGAAGATGCCCTACGGGCCGCAGTGGTTCCGCGACGTCAACTGGAACATGCCCAATGCGCTGATGTCGATCGTGCCCGGCTTCGAGTCGATGGCCACCGGCATGATGAAGAAGACCATGAAGGACAAGGGCGTGGCCAGCATCGAGGAGCTGCGCGACCTGTGCGTCGAGGCCGAGGTGACGATGATCGCGTGCCAGATGACCGTCGACGTGTTCGGTTTTTCGCCGAACGACTTCATCGACGGCATCGAGTACGGCGGCGCCGCCACCTTCTTCGAGTTCGCCGGGCAGTCGGACATCAACCTGTTCGTCTGATCCGGGTCCTGGAACCGGCCGGGTCGACCGCGAGGTCGGCCCGGCTTTTTCGTTTTCTGGCCGCCGCATGATGGCGGCGTCTTGACCCACCGCAGCGCCGTTTGTGCATTCGCCGGCTATGCTTCCGCGTACCGGCCCATCGGCCCACCGGCAGCCGTTATCGATGCCTGACGAATCGCTCAAGCTCTCCCGCCGCGACGGCGTCGTGCGGCTGACACTGAACCGCCCCGATCGGCTCAACTGCGTCGATCGCGAACTCAATGCGCGCCTGCGCGATACCATCGAAGACCTCGCCGCGGACCGCGATTTGCGCGCGCTGGTCATCACTGGCGCCGGGCGCGCCTTCTGCACCGGTCAGGACCTCGCCGAGCGCCACGCCGACCTGCAGACCGGCACACCCGATCTCGGCGCGGCACTGGAGCAGGGCTTCAACCGCATCGTCGCAGGCATCCGCGCCCTCGAGGTGCCGGTGGTGGCCGCCGTCAACGGCGTCGCGGCCGGGGCCGGTGTCGGCCTCGCGCTGGCCTGCGACCTGGTGCTCGCGGCGCGCTCGGCGCGCTTCGTGCTGTCGTTCGTCGAGGTCGGGCTCGGGCTCGACTCGGGGCTCAGCTGGAGCCTGCCGCGCCGGGTCGGCGAGGCGCGGGCGCGGGGCCTGGCGCTGACCGGTGAGCCGCTCGATGCCGAGACCGCCGCGGCCTGGGGGCTGGTCTGGCGCTGCGTCGACGACACCGAGCTGGCTGCCGAGACCGACGCGCTGGTCGACGGGCTGCGGCAGCGGCCGCGCCACACCCTGGCCGGGATCAAGCGCGCGCTCAACGGGGTCGATCCCGACGACCTCGGCGTGCAGCTGGCGCTGGAGGCGGAGCTGCAGCGCGCGGCCGGGCGCGATCCGGCCTATCGCGCCGCCGTCGAGGGTTTCATGACACGCAGGAAGGGGAAGTGACCATGCCCGAGCCGTTGGCCAGGGAGAGCGTCGTCGGCGTGATCGGCGCGGGCACCATGGGCGCCGGCATCGCCGAGGTGGCCGCCGCCGCGGGGCACCCGGTGCGCCTGCACGACAATCGCGCCGGTGCCGCCGCCGAGGCGTGCACTGCGCTCGCGGCGCGCCTCGACAAGCGGGTCGCACGCGGCAGGCTGACGCAGGACGAGCGCGATGCCCTCGTCGCGCGCATCATCCCGGTCGACGCGCTCGAGGCACTCGCGCCTGCGGCGCTGGTGGTCGAGGCGATCGTCGAGGACCTCGGCATCAAGCGCGAGCTGTTCTCGGCCCTCGAAGGCCTGGTCGCCGAGGACGCCATCCTGGCGAGCAACACCTCGTCGCTGTCGATCACGGCGCTCGGCGCCGCTCTGGCACGCCCGGGACGACTGGTCGGGATGCACTTCTTCAACCCGGTGCCGGTGATGAAGCTGGTCGAGGTGGTGCATGGCCTGGCCAGCGAGCCGGATGTCACCGCAACGGTGCTGGCGACGGCGCAGGCCTGGGGCAAGCGCGCGGTGCGCGTCGCCTCTACGCCCGGCTTCATCGTCAACCGCGTCGCGCGGCCGTACTACGCCGAGGGGCTGCGTCTGCTGCAGGAGGGGGTCGGTGACGCGGCCACGCTCGACGCGCTCTATCGCGACGCGGGCGGATTCCGCATGGGTCCCTTCGAGCTGATGGACCTGATCGGCCACGACGTCAACTTCGCGGTGACCTGCAGCGTTTTCGAGGCCTTCTTCCACGACCCGCGCTATCGGCCTTCGCTGCTGCAGCAGGAGCTGGTCGCGGCGGGACGACTCGGGCGCAAGAGCGGGCGGGGGTTCTTCGACTACGCCGCTGACGCGGCGGCGCCCGAGCCGGACGAGATGCCACCCTGCGACGCGCCAGGGTCGCTGCGGGTGCACGGCGAGCTCGGTCCCGCCG
>CBDTVS010000076.1:0-7343 GCA_965364245.1 uncultured Gammaproteobacteria bacterium
AGACCGGTACCGTCACGCTGTGCGGGTCCGGGCTGCACCGCGTTGACCACGCCACAGGTCAGCTCGACATGTTCGCCGGGGCGCACGCCGTCGTGTTCGGGAACCAGGCAGAGATCGAACCAGGCCAGCGGCAGGCTCGGGCGCATCAGCACCACGCTGCGTCCACCGTGACGACGGCGCGCGAGCAGCAGTGGCAGGTGGGTGGCATGGCCGGCCGCGAGCAGCAGGTCCGGCGGCAGCAGTCCGGCGCAGGGATCGGCACCGAACAGCAGCTGACGCAGCGGCGGCACGGGGATCTCGTGCAGCGCGAGGTCGGCGTCGCGGGCCAGGGCCGCGATCAGCCCGCGCACCTGGCTGTCGTGGCCGGGCCGACCGTCGCGCAACCACCAGGCGGTGAGCGTCCGGCGGCTCAACGCGGCGTCCTGCGCGGCGATGACTTCAATCCTTGAGGACGAATTCGGCGCCGCAGTAGGGGCAGGTCGCGCGCCCCTCGGCCTTGACCGGCAGGTAGACGCGCGGGTGGGAATTCCAGGTGCTCATGCCCGGCATCGGGCAGTGCAGCGGCAGGTCGGCGCGGCTGACCTCGTAGCGCGGGGCCGCGTTCGGGGTCGTGCCTTCGTCCTGCTTGGTCGGGGTCGCTTCCACGTGGGGTGCCTCCAGGTTGCGTGGCTAGGGAATCGGGCGGCGGTTCCGCTCAACGCTCCATCAGTTTCTGCCAGATCGCGGCCACGCCGTCGCGCAACCCGGCGTACTCGCGTGCGTCGACCAGCGCGGGGCCGTCCTGCAGGGCGCAACGGTGACCGGCCGCGCGAAAGGCGCGGTAGGCATCGCTCAGCAGGGTCGCGTCAGCGGATGGCAGGAGCCCCTCGCGATCGAGGGTCTCGAGCAACCGGATGTTGTCGCTCCAGGCCAGCAGCGCCGGGTGGTCGTGCGCCCACGCCAGGGTGGCGTATTGCACCATAAATTCGATATCGGCGATACCGCCGGCCGCCTGCTTGAGGTCGAAACGACCCGGCTCCGACTTCGCCAACTGCTCGCGCATGCGCTGGCGCATGTCGCGCACCTCGCCGCGCAGCGCGTCGGCATCGCGCGGCTCACCGAGCACCTCGCCCCGGATCCGGGTGAACCGCTCGGCGACCACCGGGCTGCCGGCGACCGGCCGCGCGCGCACCAGCGCCTGCTTCTCCCAGGTCCACGCCTCGTCACGCTGGTAGGCGACGAAGGCCTCCAGGCTGCTGACCATCAGGCCCGAGGCGCCACTCGGTCGCAGCCGGGTATCGACCGGGTAGAGCTCGCCGCTGGCGGTCAGCGTGGTCAGGATATGGATGATGCGCTGCGCGACGCGCGCCATGAACACCGCGTTGTCGAGCGACTTCTCACCGTCGGTGAATTGCGCCTCGCCCTCGCTGTCGTGCAGGAACACGATGTCGAGGTCGGAGACGTAGCCTAGCTCGATGCCACCGAGCTTGCCGTAGGCGACGATGCCGAAACCGGCCTCGCGCGCCACCCCGTCGACCGTGCAGCGCGGCACGCCGTGACGTGCCACCAGCCCATCCCACGCCAGGCGATAGACCGCGCCGAGCACGGTCTCGGCGATCCAGGTCAGGTGGTCGCTGACCACCATCAGCGGGATCGCGTCGACGACATCGGCTGCTGCCACGCGCAGCACGTTGGCGCGCTTGAAGTGGCGCAGCGCCTCCATCTGCTGCTCGAGGTCGTCGCCGTCGACCGCGGCGAGGCGAGCGGCCAGTTCCGTCTCCAGCCTGGCCCGGTCGGGCGGGCTGTAGAGCGTGCGCGGGTCGAGCAGCTCGTCGAGCAGCAGCGGGTACTGGGTCAGGCGCAAGCCGATCCAGACGCTGGCCGAGACCAGGCGCACCAGCTGCGACAGCGCCATCGGATTCTCGACCAGCAGCGCGATGTAGGCGCTGCGCCGCGAGATCGTCTCGAGCAGCGGCACCAGGCGACGCAGCGTCTCGGTCGGCGCCCCGGTCCCGGCGACCGCGGTCAGCAACAGCGGCATCAGGCGCGCGAGCCGCTTCTGGCCGACCGCCGACTGGGCCCTGCAGGCACGCGATTCGCGCAGCGCGCGCAACAGTTCACGCGCCGCGGGGGCGTCGTCGAATCCCGCCGTCTCAAGTGCGGTCTCGACCGACGTGTCGTCGAGCGCGGCCTGCCAGACGCCGGCCAGGCCCATCGTCTCCTCGACCTCGCCGGCCTCCGCCTGGGGCAGCGCGAAGAGCTGTTCGTAGTCGCCGTGCACGTGGGCCCGGTGGCGATCGAGATCGGCCAGGAACGCCTCCCAGTCCGGGTAGCCCATGGCGAAGGCGAGCCGCAGCCGCTCGGTGGCGTCACGCGGCAGCTCGTGGGTCTGGCGATCGTCGAACTCCTGCAGGCGGTTCTCGACCCGGCGCAGGAACAGGTATGCGGCGCGCAGCTGGCGCGCGGCGTGCTCCGGGAGCTGGCCGAGTTCGGCGAGCGCGGCGAGCACGTCGAGGATGCCGCGCTGACGCAACTTCGGCTCGCGGCCGCCGTGCACCAGCTGGAACGCCTGGCCGACGAACTCAACCTCGCGGATGCCGCCAGGGCCGAGCTTGACGTTCTGCTCCATCCCCTTGCGGCTGACCTCGGCGTTGATCATCGCCTTCATCTCGCGCAGCGACTCGAACACCCCGAAGTCGACGTAGCGGCGGAACACGAACGGGCGCAGCATCTCCAGCAGCGCCGCACCGGCCTTACGCTCGCCCCCGACCGGCCGCGCCTTGATCAGCGCGTAGCGCTCCCACTCACGCCCCTGCGACTGGTAGTACTCCTCGAGGGCGTCGAAGCTCATGGCCAGCGGCCCGGCGCTACCGTAGGGACGCAGGCGCATGTCGACGCGGAACACGAAGCCGTCGGCGGTGGTCGCGTCGAGGGCCTGGATCAGGCGCTGCCCGAGACGCTGGAAGTAACGCTCACAGCCGACCTGGCAGCCGGGATCGTCGTGGTACTCCGGGTAGCCGAAGATCAGGTCGATGTCGGAGGAGAAATTGAGTTCGCGCGCGCCGAGCTTGCCCATGCCGAGCACCACCAGCCCCTGGGGCGTGCCGTCGGCGGTGCGCGTCTCACCCCACTGCCCCACCTGCCAGGCGTGGAGCATCGCCAGCGCGCTGTCGATGCAGGCCTCGGCGAGGTCGGAGAGGTCGTGCAGCGTCTCCTCGAGCCCGGCCGAGCCGGCCAGGTCGCGCCAGGCGATGCGAACCATCTCGCGGCGCCGCAACAGGCGCAGGGCCCGCGCGAGCCCGGCCTCGTCGTCGACCGCGGCACACCCCTGCCGGATGCGTTCGGCCAGTTCACCCGGGCCGTAGCCGCGCGCCAGGTCGCCGCTACCGACGAGCTCGTCGAGCAGTTCCGGCGCCCGCACGCAGCTCTCGGCGACGAACCGGCTCGCCGACCAGACCCTGGCCAGCTCGTCGCACAGCTCGTCGCCGGCCGGCGGCTCCAGGCCAGCCCCGGAGGCCGCCTCGACGCAGGCCTGCCAGGCGCGCGTGACCGGCGGGCGCAGCGCCTCGGGGAGGCGTTGCAGCCAGGGCGCCCCGGCGGGCTCGGTCATGGGTTGATCTGCACTCATCGAAAAGGGGCTCGGCAGCCGCGCGGGCGTGTCTATAATTGTCCCATGCCCGCGCCGGGCCTGTCTTCAAGGCACAGGAGAAGCCGATGGAATTTCGCGACTACCTGAAGATCATGATGATGAAGGAGGGCTCGGACGTCTTCCTCTCCACCGGCGCGCCGCCGATCTGCAAGATCGAGGGCAAGATGGTGCCGCTCGAGCAGAAGACCATGGCCCCGAACGAGGTCAAGGAGATCGCCTACGAGGTCATGGGCCCGGAGAAGTCCGCCGAGTTCGAGAAGCGGCCGGAGATGAACCTCGCGCTGTCGGTGCCCGGTGTCGGCCGCTTCCGCGTCAACATCTTCCAGCAGCGCAACCAGGTCGCCATGGTCTGTCGCGCGATCAAGAGCGACGCCCCGCGCTGGCAGGACCTGGGCCTGCCCGAGGTGGTCGCCAACCTGATCATGGAAAAGCGCGGCCTGCTGCTGTTCGTCGGCGGCACCGGCTCGGGCAAATCCACCTCGCTGGCCGCGCTGATCGACTACCGCAACTCCAACTCCACCGGGCACATCATCACCATCGAGGACCCGATCGAGTTCGTGCACAAGCACAAGAAGTCGCTGGTCAACCAGCGCGAGGTCGGCATCGACACCCTGACCTACCACGACGCGCTCAAGGAGACCCTGCGCCAGGCGCCCGACGTCATCCTGATCGGCGAGATCCGTGACCGCGAGACCATGGAGCACGCCATCGCCTTCGCCGAGACCGGCCACCTCGCGATCTCGACGCTGCACGCCAACAACGCCAACCAGGCGATGGACCGCATCATCAACTTCTTCCCCGAGGAGCGGCGCCACCAGCTGCTGCTCGACCTGTCGCTGAACATCCGCGGCGTGGTCTCGCAGCGCCTGATCTCCGGCACCGACGGCAAACGCGTCGCGGCCTTCGAGATCCTGATCGGCACCTCGACGGTACGCGACCTGCTCAAGCGCGGCGACGTCGGCGAACTCAAGGAGGTCATGGAGAAGGGCGTGGTCTCCGGCATGCAGACCTTCGACCACGCGCTGTTCGAGCTCTACAAGGAGGGTCGCATCAGCATGGAGGAGGCGATCAAGAATGCCGACTCGGCCAACAACCTGCGCCTGAAGATCAACATGTCCGAGGGCAAGGCGGCCGACGAGCATCGCGACCTTGGCGGCGAGGTCAAGGAGAAGGCGGCCGACCCAACCGCCGGCGTCATGCGCTCCGAAGAGGACAAGAGCCCGTTCGAGAAAGGCGGCGGCAGCATCACCTTCGACTGACCACGCGCACCCATCCCGCGCGCGCTACGCCATCCGCGACCGTGGGACAAAAAAAGAACCCCGCCGTCGCCGGCGGGGTTCTCGTTTCGGACGGGTGGTCCGGAAGGCGTGATTACATCATGCCGCCCATACCGCCCATGCCGCCCATGCCGCCCATGTCACCCATGTCCGGGCCGCCCTTCTCGTCCTTCGGCATCTCGGCGATCATCACCTCGGTGGTGATCATCAGGCCCGAGACCGAGGCCGCATTCTGCAGCGCGGTGCGGCTGACCTTGGTCGGGTCGAGGATGCCCATCTCGAGCATGTCGCCGTACTCGCCGGTCTGGGCGTTGTAGCCGTAGGCACCCTTGCCCGCGGCGACGTTGCTCAGGACCACCGAGGCCTCGCCACCGGCGTTGGCGACGATCTGGCGCAGCGGCTCCTCCATCGCGCGACGGGCGATGTTGATGCCGACATCCTGGTCGTGGTTGGCACCCTTCAGGTCACCGATCAGGGCCAGCGCACGCACCAGGGCGACACCGCCGCCCGGGACCACGCCCTCTTCGACGGCGGCACGGGTGGCGTGCAGCGCGTCCTCGACGCGGGCCTTCTTCTCCTTCATCTCGACCTCGGTGGCGGCACCGACCTTGATGACGGCCACGCCGCCGGCCAGCTTCGCCACGCGCTCCTGGAGCTTCTCGCGGTCGTAGTCGGAGGTGGTGTCCTCGATCTGCTGACGGATCTGGGTGACCCGCGCCTCGATGCCATCGTGGCTGCCGGCACCGTCGATGATCGTGGTGGCTTCCTTGGTGATCTGCACCTTCTTCGCGGTGCCGAGATCGTCCAGCGAGGCCTTCTCGAGGGTCAGGCCGACCTCCTCGGAGATCACCGTGCCACCGGTCAGGATGGCGATGTCCTCGAGCATGGCCTTGCGGCGGTCACCGAAGCCCGGCGCCTTGACGGCGGCGACCTTGACGATGCCGCGGATGGTGTTGACCACCAGCGTGGCCAGCGCCTCGCCCTCGACGTCCTCGGCGATGATCAGCAGCGGCTTGCCGGCCTTGGCGACGCCCTCGAGCACGGGCAGCATGTCGCGGATGTTCGAGATCTTCTTGTCGTGCAGCAGGATGTACGGGCTCTCGAGCTCGACACTCATGGTCTGCTGGTCGTTGATGAAGTACGGCGACAGGTAGCCACGGTCGAACTGCATACCCTCGACGACGTCGAGCTCGTTCTCGAGACCGGAGCCGTCCTCGACGGTGATGACGCCTTCCTTGCCGACCTTCTGCATCGCGTCGGCGATGATGTTGCCGACCGACTCGTCGGAGTTGGCGGAAATGGTGCCGACCTGGGCGATCGCCTTGTCGTCGGCGCACGGGGCGGACAGGCCCTTGAGCTGCTCGACGGCGGCGGTCACGGCCTTGTCGATGCCGCGCTTGAGATCCATCGGGTTCATGCCGGCGGCAACCGCCTTGAGGCCTTCCTTCAGGATCGACTGCGCGAGCACGGTCGCGGTGGTGGTGCCGTCACCCGCGGCGTCGGAGGTCTGGGAGGCGACCTCCTTGACCATCTGCGCGCCCATGTTCTCGAACTTGTCCTGGAGCTCGACCTCCTTGGCCACGGACACGCCGTCCTTGGTCACGGTCGGGGCGCCGAAGCTCTTGTCGAGCACCGCGTTGCGGCCCTTGGGGCCCAGGGTCACCTTGACCGCGTTGGCCAGGACATTGACGCCGTGCAGCATGCGCTGACGGGCATCGTCGGAAAATCTCACGTCTTTGGCTGCCATTGCAGTGGTTCCTCTATCGTGTTCTTGGGGTTATTGACCGGGGATGCGAGGGGCTCAGCCCTCGAGCACCGCCATGATGTCTTCCTCGCGCATCACGAGGAGGTCCTCGCCGTCGACCTTGACCTCGGTGCCCGAGTACTTGCCGAACAGCACCTTGTCGCCGATCTTGACGTCGAGGGCGCGGACGTCGCCGCTGTCGAGAATCTTGCCGTTGCCCACCGCGATGATCTCGCCCTTGGAGGGCTTCTCTGCGGCGTTGTCCGGGATCACGATGCCACCCGGGCTGGTCCGCTCTTCTTCGGTGCGGCGGACGATGACACGATCATGCAAAGGTCTGATATTCATGGAGTTATCTCCCATTCGCTCCAGTAGATTGGGGTTCGCCCCAGGCAAATGACTGTTAGCACTCGCCTTGAGTGAGTGCTAATAGTAGGGGCGAGTTATCGAAAGTCAAGGGGTTGAAGCGGAATTCGCACCCAAGGCCAATGTCCAGGCTCACGAAGCTGCCTGAGTCTCTACTCGGGCACGGCCTGTAACCGCTAGTGATGAGTAATCCGATTAGTGAGAAAGCACCCAGCGCGCGAGGTTCGCGGCCTCGTCGAGATCGTCGAACCTCAGCATTTCATGTGATTCATCGTGGCCGTCTACGCATACCTCGGGTGAGCTGGTCATACGCTCGAATACCCGCGCT
>CBDTVS010000077.1:0-7340 GCA_965364245.1 uncultured Gammaproteobacteria bacterium
CGTGTTGTTCGGACTGCCGTCGCTGCGCATCAAGGGGTTCTACCTGGCGGTCGCGACGCTCGCCGCGCAGTTTTTTCTCGTCTGGATGTTCAACAAGTTCGCCTGGTTCTGTAACGATTGCGCGACCGGTCAGATCACCATGCCGACGGTCGACATGTTCGGCCTGCAGATCACCGGTCCCGGGGCTGATCCCGCGACCCGCTACCTGTTCTGCCTGATCTTCGTCATCGTCTTCGCGCTGCTGGCCAAGAACATCGTTCGCGGACGCGTCGGTCGCGAGTGGATGGCAATCCGCGACATGGACATCGCCGCCGAGATCATCGGCATCCGACCGCTGCAGGCCAAGCTCTCGGCGTTCGCGGTCAGCTCCTTCTACGTGGGCATGGCCGGTTCGCTCTACTTCGGCGTCTGGCTCAGCTCGGCCGAGCCGATCGAGGCGTTCGACATCAACCAGTCATTCCTGGTGCTGTTCATGGTCATCATCGGCGGCCTCGGCAGCATCATGGGCAGCTTCTTCGGTGCCGCGTTCATCGTGCTGATGCCGCTGGTGCTGAAGAACTTCATGGTCGACGGGCTCGACATCGCGGTGGTCACCGCGAAGCACGTCGAGATCACATTGATGGGCGTGCTCATCATCTTCTTCCTGATCGTCGAACCGCACGGACTCGCGCGGCTCTGGCAGATCGCGAAGGAAAAGCTCCGGCTTTGGCCGTTCCCGCACTGATGCGCGGGAGTCCGGAGCGGCCTCCCCGCGGGGAACGCAGACGGCATATACCACCAGCTAGGAGAGAGAGGGAGACACGATGAAACTCGCGAATCTGAAAAAGGTCGCTCTGGCAGCCGCGGTGGTCGCGCCGATGCTGTCAGCGACCGCCTTCGCCGAACTGAAAATCCCGTCGTTGGATTACCGGACCGGCCCGTACGCACCGAACGGCATCCCGTTCGCCAACGGCTTCAGCGACTACCTGACGCTGCTCAACGAGCGTGACGGCGGCATCGGCGGCGTCATGATCGACAACCCGTCGTGCGAGACGGCCTACAACACCAAGCAGGGCGTCGAGTGCTACGAGAAGCTCAAGGACGGCGCGCTGTCGTTCCAGCCGCTGTCGACCGGTATCACCTACCAGCTGATCCCGCGCACCACGACCGACAAGGTGCCGGTGTTCTCGATGGGCTACGGCCGCACCTCGGCCGCCAACGGCAAGATCTTCCCGTACGTCTTCAACTTCCCGGCCACCTACTGGAGCCAGGCGACGGTGCTGGTGCAGTACATCGCCGACCAGCTCGGCGGCATGGACAAGCTGAAGGGTCAGAAGATCGCGCTGGTCTACCACAACTCGGCCTACGGCAAGGAGCCGATCCGCACCATCGAGAGCATGGCCGCGAAGTACGGCTTCGAGTTCATGCAGCTGCCGGTAGACCACCCGGGCCAGGAGCAGAAGGCCACCTGGCTGCAGATCCGCCGCGAGAAGCCGGACTGGGTGCTGATGTGGGGCTGGGGCGTCATGAACCAGGTCGCCATCAAGGAGGCCGCCTCGATCCGCTTCCCGATGGATCACTTCATCGGCGTCTGGTGGTCGGGTTCCGAGAACGACGTGCTGCCGGCCGGCGAGGCCGCCCACGGCTACCTGTCGGGCGCGTTCCACGCCCCGGGCGACAACTTCCCGGTCCACGAGGACATCAAGAAGTTCGTCTACGGGCGTGGCAAGGGCAAGGGTGATCTCGACCGGGTCGGCGAAGTGCTCTACAACCGCGGCATGGTCGCGGCGATGTGGACCACCGAGGCGGTGCGCAACGCGCAGAAGATCCACAACACCAAGCAGATCACTGGTGAAATGATGCGTGACGGCTACGAGAGCCTGAGCGTCGATGCCGACCGCCTCGCGGAACTCGGCATGAAGGGCTTCACCTACGCCATCCAGATCACCTGTGAGAACCACGAGGGTCCGGGCCGTGCTGCGGTTCAGCAGTGGGATGCGAAGAAGAAGGAGTGGAAGATCGTCTCCAAGTTCTACGATCCGCTGCGCGACATCACCGGCCCGCTGATCGAGGAAGACTCGGCGGCGTTTGCCAAGGAGAACAACATCACCCCGCGTGATTGCTGATCTCCGTTTACTGACTTGAAGGTCCCGAACCCAGGGAGGCAACCTTGAACACGACGGCTACCGCATCGACAGCAGAGGAGCGTCCACAGGACGCGCCGCTGCTCGAGATCAACAACATCGAGGTCATCTACGACCACGTGATCCTCGTGCTCAAGGGCGTCTCCCTGGCGGTTCCCGAGGGGGGCGTCGTCGCCCTCCTCGGGGCCAACGGGGCTGGCAAGTCGACCACCCTCAAGGCGATCTCCAACCTGCTCGGTGCCGAGCGTGGGGACGTCACCAAGGGCAACATCATCTACAAGGGCGAGAAGATCCACGCCCTGAATCCCTCCGAGCTGGTCAAGCGCGGTGTCATCCAGGTCATGGAGGGACGTCACTGTTTCGAGCACCTGACCGTCGAGGAGAACCTGCTGACCGGCGCCTACACGCGTGGTGACGGCAAGGCGGCGATCAAGGCGTCGCTCGAGAAGGTCTACCATTACTTCCCACGGCTGCGCGAACGGCGCAGCAGCCAGGCCGGCTACACCTCCGGCGGCGAGCAGCAGATGACGGCAATCGGCCGTGCGCTGATGGCCAACCCGACCATGATCCTGCTCGACGAGCCGTCGATGGGCCTCGCCCCGCAGCTGGTCGAGGAGATCTTCGAGATCGTGCACTCGCTCAACGAAAAGGAGCGGGTCAGCTTCCTGCTCGCCGAACAGAACACCATGGTCGCGCTGCGCTATGCCAGCTACGGCTACATCCTCGAGAACGGTCGCGTGGTGATGGACGGCGACGCCCGTGCGCTGAGTGAGAACGAGGACGTCAAGGAGTTCTACCTCGGACTCAGTTCCGAGGGTCGCAAGTCCTTCAAGGACGTCAAGCACTACCGCCGCCGCAAGCGCTGGCTCGCCTGAGCCTGGCCCCCCGACCGTAAGGAGAGGCGCGATGACCGCGCAGGATGCCCATTTCGATGCGCTGGAGACGCGCGACCCCGCAGAGCGCGAGGCGCGACAGCTCCAGGCCCTGGCGCAGCAGGTGGCCCATGCCGCCGTCAGCGCGCCCTTCTACACTGCGCTGCTCGCCGACGTCGATCCGCGCGCGATCGAGGATTACGGCGCGTTCGCCGCGCTGCCGGTGACGCGCAAGTCCGATCTCAAGCAGCACCAGGCCGCGCAGCCGCCGTTAGGCGGGCTCACCGCGGTCGCGCCCGGCGCGCTGGCGCGCATCTTCGTCTCGCCCGGCCCGATCTACGACCCCGAGGGCGACCGTGTCGACTACTGGCGCCTCGGCCGCGCGATGTTCGCCGCCGGCTTCCGGCGCGGCGAGCTGGTGCACAACGCCTTCTCCTACCACTTCACCCCGGCCGCCTCGATGGCGGAGGGTGGCGCGCGCGCGATCGGTTGCGCGGTGATCCCGGCCGGAGTCGGCCAGACCGAGCTGCAGGTCGAGGCGATCGCCGGCCTGCGGCCGCACGGCTACGTCGGCACGCCGTCGTTCCTGAAGATCATCCTCGAGAAGGGTGAGGAGATGGGGGCCGACCTGACCAGCCTGACCAAGGCGCTGGTCTCGGCCGAGCCCTACCCGCCCAGCCTGCGCGCCTTCTTCGCCGAGCGCGGCATCGCCGGCGTCCAGTGCTACGCGACGGCCGACCTGGGCCTGGTCGCCTACGAGTCCCCGGGCCAGGAGGGCTTGATCGTCGACGAGGGGGTCTACGTCGAGATCGTGCGCCCCGGCACCGGCGAGCCGGTGCCTGAGGGCGAGGTGGGCGAGGTGGTGGTGACCCACCTCGGTCCCGAGTACCCGCTGCTGCGCTTCGCCACCGGCGACCTCTCTGCGGTGCTGTCCGGCACCAGCCCGTGCGGACGGACCAACCGGCGCATCAAGGGCTGGATGGGTCGTGCCGACCAGACCACCAAGGTGCGCGGCATGTTCGTGCACCCGTCGCAGGTCGCCGCGGTGCTGGCGCGCCACCCGGAGCTTGGCCGCGGCCGGCTGGTGGTCGACCGTGCCGACGACCGCGACTCGATGACCCTGCAGGCCGAACTCAAGGGGGCGGCATCCGACGGGCTCGCCGCCGCCGTCGCCGAGAGCCTGCGCGATGTCTGCAAGCTGCGCGGCGAGGTCGAGCTGGTCGCCGAGGGCAGCCTGGCCAACGATGGCAAGGTGATCGACGACATCCGCACGTTCGAGTGAGTCGCGCCACCCGCCCGGGTTAAACTGGGCCCATACGGCGCGCGGCAGCGCCCACGACCCAGCCTATGGCCCGGCGATCGCTGCACCTCTCATCGATGACGACGACCCTGATCGGCACCCCCGGTCCGGTATGCCCGGTCGTGAGCCGATGAAGGGCGAGCCGCTGGTCCGCGTCGAGGGGTTGCGTCGCGACTACGGCGCACGCTGCGCGATCCGCGATCTCGACTTCAGCGTGGGGCGCGGCGAGGTGCTCGGCCTGCTCGGTCCGAACGGCGCCGGCAAGAGCACCACGCTGCAGGTGCTCAGCGGCTGCCTCGCCGCGACTGCGGGTCGCGTGACGCTGGCCGGCCATGACATCGACAATGCTCCGCGTCGGGCCAAGGCCGCGCTCGGTTACCTGCCCGAGCAACCCCCGCTGTACCGTGCCCTCACCGTCGACGAGTACCTCGATTTCTGCGCCCGGCTGCACGGCTTGGGCGGCGCCAGGTTGCGGGCCGCACGCGAGCGCGCCAAGGCGCGCTGTGGCCTGGTCGCCGACGGACGGCGCCTGATCGCACAGCTCTCCAAGGGCTACCAGCAACGGGTCGGCATCGCCCAGGCGATCCTGCACGATCCGGCCGTGGTCGTTCTCGATGAACCCACGGTCGGGCTCGACCCGAATCAGATTCGCGAGATTCGTGGCCTGGTACGCGAGCTCGGCCGCGAACACGCGGTGATCCTGTCGACCCACATCCTCCCTGAGGTCGAGGCGGTCTGCGACAGGGTGCTGATCCTCTACCAGGGCCGGGCGGTCTACAGCGACCGGGTCGCGGCGGCCGGGCGGCAGGGTGTGGCGACCGAGCTGGTCTGCGGCTTCCGCACACCCCCGGACAGGGCCGCGCTCGCTGCGCTCCACGGCGTTGAGCAGGTGGAAGAGTTCGGCGAAGGGCGTTTCCTGCTGCGTCACGCGGCCGGCGCTGGCCCTGCCGAGGCGCTCGTGGCGGCCGCGGTCGCGGGCGGTTGGGGTCTGGTCGAGCTGAGCCCGCGACGCCCCTCGCTGGAGCAGCTGTTCGTCGAGCTGACCTGCCGCGAGGAGCTGGCATGAGCGTGCTGGTGATCGCCGGGCGCGAACTGCGTGGGCTGTTCGTGACGCCATTGGGCTGGATCGCGCTGGCGGTCATGCAGTTCGTCGCCGCCTGGTTGTTCCTGATCCAGCTCGAGGGCTTCGTCCAGCTGCAGCCACGGCTGGCGGCCCTGCCCGGTGCCCCGGGGGTTACCGACCTGGTCGTGGCCCCGGTACTGGCCCAGATCGCCGTGCTGCTGCTGCTGGTGATGCCGCTGGTGAGCATGCGCGCGATCAGCGGCGAAAGGCAGGCAGGTACGCTGCAGCTGCTGCTCGCCGCACCGCTGAGTTCCGGCGAGATCGCGCTCGGCAAATTCCTCGGCGCGTTCGCCTTCGGCCTGCTGGCGCTAGGCCTGCTCGGGCTGATGCCGGTGGCGCTGCTGGTCGGCACCACCCTGGACCTCGGCAAGCTGCTCGCAGGCCTGCTCGGGCTGCTGCTGCTGGTCGGCGCCCTCGCCGCGATCGGCCTGCTGCTCTCGACGCTGGTGACGCAGCCGGCCGCTGCGGCCGCCGGGACCTTCGGCCTGCTGTTGCTGCTGTGGGTCGCGGATGCCGGCGCCCCGGCCGACAGCGCGCTGGCCTGGGTCTCCTTGAGCCACCACTTGCAGCCGTTCCTGCGCGGCATCGTCGACCTCGCCGACGTCGCCTATTACCTGCTGATCGTCGCCGTTTGCCTGGCGTTGAGCAGCAGACGCCTGGATGGAGGGCGGCGCGGATGAGCGGCCCCGGTTCCGGGCAGGAAACGCGCCGGCCGTCACGTGGTGGCCAGCGCCTGCAGGATGCCGTGTTCGTCGTGCTGCTGTTGCTGCTCGCCGGATTGCTGGGCTGGCTCGCCGAGCGCCACGCGCCGCGTTTCGACTGGACTACCGGCGCTCAGCACACCCTCAGCGAGGCGAGCCTCGAGGTCCTCGCCAGGCTGGAAGGGGCGGTCGAAGCGACGCTCTTCGCGCGTCCCGGCAGTCCGGCGGGTGAGCGGGGGCAGGAGCTGCTCGAGCGCTACCGCGCGTCCCACCCGACCCTGCGCGTGGAGCGCGTCAACCCGGACCTCGCGCCGGCACGCGTGCGTGAACTCGGCATCGGCGCCGATGGCGAAATTGTGTTGGTTTACCGCGAACGCCAGGAAGTGGCGCGCGAACCCAGCGAGCAGGCCATCACCTCGGCGCTGCTCAAGCTGGCCCGCGAGACGCCGCGCGAGATGCACTTCCTTGCCGGGCACGGTGAACGGCGGCCGTTGGGCGAACCACGACCTCGGCACGTTCGGCGGGGAATTGCGCCGCAGCGGCTTCGAGCTGCTGCAGTACAGTCCGGCACTCGACGGCGCCGTGAGCGCGTCGGCCGCGCTGCTGGTGGTCGCCGGGCCGCGCGGGGCGCTGCTGCCGGGCGAGCTCGACCGGCTGCGGGAGTACCTCGCGAGCGGCGGCAACCTGCTGTGGCTCGACGATCCGGACATCGACGCCACGCTGGCTGGGCTCGCCCCCGACCTCGGCCTGCGCCCGCTCGAGGGCGTCGCGGTCGATGCCGGTGGCGAGGCGTACGGCATCGGCGACCCGTCGTTCGTCGTCGTTGGCAGCTACCCGGATCACCCGGTCACGCGTGGCCTGACCGAGGTCACGCTGTTTCCCCAGGCACGGGCCTATGAGCTCGACCCAGAGGGCGGCTGGCAGCATGTCGCACTGTTGCAGAGCCTGCCGCGATCGTGGATTGAACGTGGCCCGCTCGACGGCACCATCCGCCAGGATCCCGGCGAGCCGCGCGGTCCCCTGACGCTGGGCACGGTGCTGAGTCGGCCGCGCCCCGACGGTGGCGAACAGCGCGTGGTGGTCGTCGGTGACGGTGATTTCCTCGCCAACGCCTACCTCGGCAACGGCGGCAATCTCGCGCTCGGCATGCGCCTGGTCAACTGGCTCGCTGCCGATGATGCGCTGGTCGGCATACCGCCGCGCGGCGCCCCCGATCGCAAC
>CBDTVS010000078.1:0-7319 GCA_965364245.1 uncultured Gammaproteobacteria bacterium
TCACCGGGCATGGCAGGCCGCCGTCGCGCGACCACTCCTTGAGCAGCGAGATGCCGTCGAGGTCGGGCATCCAGATGTCGAGCAGTACGAGGTCGGGACGCCGGTTGCGCATCGCCTGGCGCGCGGCGTCTCCGCCGTCCGCGGTGGCCACCTCGTAGCCCTCGTCGTCGAGGATCTCCTTGACCAGGTCGCGGATCGCGGGTTCATCGTCGACGACCAGGATGTAGGGCTTCGACATGGGTGGGGCAGCTCAGGCTCGGCGGGCATCGGGGGGTTGTGGTGGCGCCCCGTCGGCGGCCGCGCTGCCGGGTCGTGCGGCCGCCGGCAGGCGTACCGAGATCGACACGCCGCCGCTCCGCGGCTCTTTGATGTCGATCATACCACCGTGCTCCTCGACGATTTTCCTGACGATGGCCAGTCCCAGGCCGGTGCCGCGCGGCTTGGTGGTCATGTACGGCTCGAACAGTCGTTCACGCACCTGGTGCGGGATGCCAGGCCCGTTGTCGCTGATGCGCAGCTCGACCAGCGTGCCGCCCGGGCTGCTGCGCTCGCGGGTGCGCACCAGCACGCGCCCGGCCTCGTGGTCGACAAGGGCCTCGACCGCGTTCTTGAGCAGGTTGTGCAGCAGCTGGCGCATGCGTCCGGCATCGGCCTCGATCTCGGGCAGCCGCGGGTCGAGGTCGACATCGAGGCGCACCCCGGTCGTGCTGCCGCGGTAGAGCTCGGCGAGTTCCTCGACCAGCGGGTTCAGGGCCAGTGGCGCGCGCTCGAGCCGTGGCGGCCGCGCGTACTCGCTGAAGGCGTTGACCATGCCCTTCATCAGCTCGACCTGCTGGACGATGGTCTCGGTGTGGCGCTCCAGCAGTTCGCGGTCGGCCTTCGGCATCGAGGTCGAGGCCTTGTGGCGCAGGCGTTCGGCCGAGAGCTGGATCGGGGTCAGCGGGTTCTTGATCTCGTGGGCCAGGCGGCGCGCCACCTCGCCCCAGGCGGCGTCGCGCTGCGCCTGGATCAGGGTCGTGATGTCGTCGAACACCAGCACCTGCCCGGCGTGCTCGGCATCGAGCTTGCCGAGCGTGGTGCCGCGGCAGATCAGCATCTGGCGGCCGCGCGCACCGAACAGCGTCAGCTCCTGCTGCCAGGCGAGGTCGACGCCGAGCCGGGCGCGCTCCCGCACGGCCTCGAGCAGCGGCTGCAGGTGTTCGTGCTCGATGCTGATCTCGTCGAGGGTCAGCCCGATGCAGAGCGCGAGCGGCACGTCGAGGATCTGTTCGGCGGCACGGTTGGCGGTGCGCAGCGTGAGGTCGTGGTCGAGGCTGAGCACGCCGCTCGAGAGGTTGCCGAGCACCACCTCGAGGTAGGCCTTCTGCTGCTCGACCTCGTGCTGGCTGCGCTGGGTCTCGTCGCGGGACTGGGCGATGCGACGCGTCATCTCGTTGAACGAGCGCACCAGCATGCCGAGGTCGTCGTTGCCCGGTTGCGGCAGGCGCTGGCCGTAGTCGCCCGCGGCGACCGCGCGCGTGCCCATCACCAGGTCGCGGATCGGCGCTGTCAGCCGGCGTGCCGAGACGAAGGCGAGCCAGAACGCCGCGAGCAGCGCGAACAGCAGCACCAGCGACAGGGTCAGCGTGAAGCTGAACTTGAGCGGCGTGCGCAGGTAGGCCAGTTCGCGGTACTGGCTGAAGGCTTCCTCGACCGAGGTGGCCAGCTCGCGCATCCTGGTCGGGACGGGGTAGAGCCCCTGGAGCATGCGCAGGTCGGTCTCGCCGGCCAGCGGGATCGGGACCACCACGCGCACGTAGAGCCCGAGGTCGCGGAGGGTGTCGAGGCCGACGTAGGGCTGACGCTGGCGCACCAGCAGCAGGATGTCCTCGCCGGGTTGGCTCGGCACCAGCGCGGTCGGATCGGTGCTGCTCGAGGAGATGATGCGGCCGTTCGCGGCGAGCAGGGTCAGCTCGGAGGCGGCACTGCCCGGCAGCAGGTCGTCGAGGATGAACGTCGCCTGCCCCTCGGTGGCGTCGACCAGTTCCTCGGCCAGGCTCTGCTGCCAGCGCAGCACCGTGCGCATGTTGAGGTCGAGCGACGAGCGGCCGAGCTCGAGACCGTCCGTCAGCGCCTCCTCGACGCGCACGTCGAACCAGCTGTCGATGCCGCGGTGCAGGAACTGCAGCGAGAAGTAGTAGAGCAGGCTGACCGGGGCCAGGGCCAGGGCACCGAAGATCAGTACCAGGCGCAGGCTCAGGCGTGCCCCGGCGGTCTGGTGACGCACCTGGCGTGCGAGGCGTACCAGGTTGGCCAGGATCAGGCCGACCAGCACCACCAGGCCGGCGATGTTGAAGCCGAGCAGCCAGACGTAGAGGCGGCCGAACTGCGCCGAGTTCTGCGTCGACTCGCTCATCATGAACAGCGACACCAGCAGCAGCACCACCAGTGTGATCGCCGGCAGCGGGCCGGAGGCGATGCGCCTCAGTGCGTTAGCAGCCAGTCGTGCCATGCGCTGGTCAGGTCCCAGGTGCTGCTGAGGTAGGCGACCGGGCGCAGCGGCAGCGGCAGCGCCTCGACGTCCAGGCGCGCGCGCAGCCGTGCGCGGTAGCTCACGCCGACGCGCAGCAGGCGCCGGTCGAGCATCGGGAAGTCATGCACCCGGCCGAGCTGCGCGAGCGCGGCGGGCAGGTTGGTGTGGTTGCTGACTTCGCCGGTGTTCAGGTTGGTCACGACATAGCGGTCGGCGAGCGCGCGGTACTCGATGCGGTGGCGCCGGTACAGGGTCGCGACGCTGCTGTCCCAGAGCAGTTCGCGCGGCTCGTAGACCTCGATCTGCAGTTCGACCACCAGCGGCACGCCGTTGTCCAGCGCCTCGATCGCATCGGCCGAGAAGTCGAAGGCGATGCGGGCATTGAGCAGGTAGACCTCGTCGACCAGCCGCGTGCTCGCCTCGAGCACGCTGAAGCCTTTCGCCTCCGCCGCCTCGTCCTGTGCGCCGACGGATAGCGACAGCAGGCCGAGCAGCAGCGCGGCCAGCAACAGGCCGTGGCGGTGGGGCGGGCGTAAGGTGGAGGCGCTCATGCGGCGGAGTGCGCGATGCGGGAGGTCAGGCGCGACGCCGCAGCTGCGCGTAGAAGAAGCCATCCATGCCATCCTCCCCCGGCAGGATCTGCCGGCCGTGGCGGCATGGGCGGCCCCAGTCGGCGTCGATCTGTCGCTCTTCGGCATCCGGGTGTGCTGCCAGGAAGTTGCTGATCTGCTTGTCGTTCTCGTCGGGCAGCACCGAACAGGTAGCATACAGCAGGCACCCTCCGGGTGCGACCAGCGGCCACAGTGCCGCCAGCAGCCGGGCCTGCTCGGCGACCAGCCGCGGCAGGTCGTCGGAACGGCGCAGCAGCTTGATGTCGGGATGCCGCCGGATCACCCCGCCGCCGGAGCAGGGGGCGTCGAGCAGCACCGCGTCGAACGGCGTGCCGTCCCACCAATCGGCCGGGGCGCCGGCGTCCGCCGCCAGCACCGTCGCCCGGCCGCCGATGCGCGCCAGGGTCTCGTGCAAGCGCTCGAGGCGCGCCGCGGAGCGATCGATCGCCACCAGCGTGTCCGGTGCCGGGCGTCGCTCGAGCAGCGCGGCACTCTTGCCGCCGGGAGCGGCGCAGGCGTCGAGCACCCGCGCGCCGGCCGCCGGTGCGAGCAGGGTCGCGGCGAGCTGGGCCGCGCCGTCCTGGACCGAGACGTCGCCGTCGCCGAACCCCGGCAGCCGCGCGACGTCGCACGGCTCGTCGAGCTGCACACCCGCGTCGGTGTGTGGGATCGGGTTGGCCGGCAGGCCGGCTGTGGCGAGACGTGCCAGGTAGGCTTCGCGGTTACCCCGTGAGAGGTTGACCCGCAGCGCCATCGGTGCGCGCGCATTGTTGGCCGCGACGACGGTCGGCCACTGCTCCGGCCAGGCATCGCGCAGGCGGTCGAGCAGCCAGGCCGGGTGGGCATGCAGCGCGGCCGGGTCGGCATCGACCGCTTCCTCCAGCGTTTCCCGCTCACGCAGGTAGCGGCGCAGTGCGGCGTTGAGCAGGCCACGGGCCCAGCGCTTGCCGAGCGCGTCGGCCGCGGCCACCGTCTCGGCCACCGCTGCATGATCCGGGATGCGCATTCGCTGCAACTGGTAGAGCCCGATCAGCAGCAGCGCGAGCACGTCGCGGTCGCGCGATCGCAGCGGACGATGCAGCAGGCGCGCGGCAAGTGCGTCAAGACGCAGGTGCCAGCGCAGCGTGCCGTAGCAGAACTCGCTGACCAGCGCCCGATCATCCGGGCTGACCGTGGCGAGCGCCTCCGGGAGGGCGGTGTCGAGCGAGACGCCGTCGCGCAGGAGCCGGGCCAGGGCGCGCGCGGCCGCGGGGCGGGCCTGCATGCGCCTAGTCCAGCTGCAGGCCGGTCAGGGCGCGGCCGTTGGCGAAATCGGCCGCATCCATCGCGCGCTTGCCTGGCGGTTGCACCTGCAGCAGGCGCAGGACGCCTGTGCCGCAGGCGACGTCGATCCCGTCCGGGCCGGCCTCGAGCACCTGCCCCGGCGACCCGGCCCGGTCCGGCAGTGCGGTGGCGCGCCAGATGCGCAGCGGCGCGCCGTCGAGGCGCGCCTCCGCCACCGGCCACGGGTTGAGGGCGCGTACCTGGCGGTCGAGTTCGTGGGCCGGTTGCCGCCAGTCCAGGCGTGCCTCGGCCTTGCTGAGTTTCTCGGCGTAGGTCGCCAACGCCTCCTGTTGCACCTCGGGCGTGAGCGCACCGTCGACGAGCCTGGCGAGGGTCGTGACCAGCAGGCGGGCCCCGAGTGACGCCAGCCCGTCGTGCAGGTCGCCGGCGGTGTCGGTGGGACCGATCGGTAGCGCCTCGTGGGCGAGCATCGGCCCGGTGTCGAGGCCGCGCTCCATCTGCATGATGGTGACGCCGGTCTCGCGATCGCCGGCGAGCACCGCCCTCTGGATCGGCGCCGCGCCACGCCAGCGCGGCAGCAGCGAGGCGTGGATGTTGATGCATCCAAGACGCGGCATGGCGAGCACCGCCGGCGGCAGGATCAGGCCGTAGGCGACCACCACCATCACGTCGGCGGCGTGACCGGCCAGCACGTGTTGCGCGGTCTCGTCACGCAGCGTCGGCGGCTGGTGAACCGGCAGGTCGTGCGCGACGGCGCACTGCTTGACCGGGCTGGGGCGCAGCTGGCGCCCGCGCCCGGCCGGCCGGTCGGGCTGGGTGTAGACCGCGACCACGTCGTGCCCCGCCTCGAGCAGGGCCTCGAGGGTCGGAACCGAGAACTCGGGGGTGCCGGCGAAGACGACCCGCAGCGGCTGCGCGGCGGGGGGCACAGGGGCTGGCGCTCCCGCTTCTCCAGGCGCTTGCGAATCCGGCCGCGTTTCATCTCGGAGAGGTAGTCGACGAACAGCTTGCCCTCGAGATGATCCATCTCGTGCTGGATGCAGACCGCCAGCAGGCCCTCGGCGTCGAGGCTGTACGGCGCGCCGTCGCGGTCGAGCGCGCTGACGGTGATGCGGTCGGCGCGGCTGACCCGCTCGTAGACCCCGGGCACCGACAGGCAGCCCTCTTCCATCTCCTCGATGCCGTCCAGGGCGGTGATCTCGGGGTTGATGAGACAGAGCGGCTGGTCCTTGCCCTCGGAGATGTCGATGACGATCACCCGGCGGTGGACGTTGACCTGGGTCGCGGCCAGGCCGATGCCGGGCGCCGCGTACATGGTTTCGAACATGTCGTCGACCAGCCGGCGCACGTCGTCGTCGACCGCCTCGACCGGTTCTGCGCGGGTCCGCAGGCGCGGATCCGGGAAGTGGAGTACATTCAGTAGTGACATCAGAGGTTTCGGTGATATCTTGCGGATTGGACTGGCATTTACCAGACCCGCGCGCAATTATACGCTACACTAGTTGCCATACCGGATTTTCCGATAGACTCGCAATAACAACGACCGAGGGAACGCCGCGATGTTCATTTCCAGGTTGCTTGGCGTGCTGGCGGGGATCGTGCTCGTCGGCTCCGTCGCCGCCCAGGACGTGCTCCTCCGCTCAGACGCTCCACAGGAGTACGTGGTCAAGAAGGGCGACACCTTGTGGGACATCTCCGCGATGTTCCTCGAGCAGCCGTGGCTCTGGCCCGAGATCTGGTACGTCAACCCGCAGGTCGAGAACCCGCACCTGATCTATCCGGGTGACAAGCTCTACCTGGTCTGGGTCGACGGCCGCCCGATGCTGCGTCGCGGCGACGGCAAGCTCTCGCCGCAGGTGCGCAGCGAGCCGATCGACCAGGCCATCCCGGCCGTGCCGCTCGAGTACATCCTGCCGTTCCTGGATCGCTCCAAGGCGGTCCTGACCCGCGACGAGATCGACTCCGCGCCCTACATCGTCCATTTCCGCGAGGATCGCGTGATCGGCGACGAGGGCACGCTCGCCTACGTGCGCAAGCTCGACGAGGGTGCGCCGGCCGAGTACCTGATCTTCGAGCAGGGCGTGGAACTGCGCGATCAGCAGACCGGTGAGGTGCTCGGCTACCACATCAACCATGTTGGTGGCGCGACGCTCAAGACCAGCGGCGACCCGGCACGCGTCGACATCATCGACAGCAATCAGGCGGTCGGCATCGGCGATCGCCTGCTCGAGGCGACCGACGCCAACCTGCCGCGCAACTTCTATCCCCGGCCTCCGGAGCGCGAGGTCAGCGGGCACATCATCTATGCGCCCGAATCGGTCAAGAAGGTCGGCCAGTACCGCACCGTGATCATCGACCGCGGCGCGCGCGACGGCCTCGAGCCGGGCCACGTCCTGCTCGCCTACTCGGCGAGCAAGGCGATCGATGACTCGACCCAGAACGTCGGCGACTGCCACATCTACATCCGGCGCAAGCCGGGCTGCGTGGACCTGCCCCCGGGCGAGAAACGCGAGCAGGTGATCATCCCGCGTGAGCTCTCGGGCGCGGTGATGATCTACCAGACCTTCGAGCGGGTCAGCTATGCGCTGGTCATGAAGGAGGAGTACCCGATCAATCTCGGCGGCGAGGTCGCCAGCCCGGAACTCTAGTCAACCGCCCGGCGACGGCCGGGCGTTCACTCACGCACATGGAGGTGCGGAGGTGACCCAAGGATGGATGCGTCCCTGCCGGACGACGCCGGCGCCTGGCTGACCCTGAACAGGGTCCCGGGCCTCGGCTCCCGGACCCTCTGCCAACTGCTGCGGCGCTGCCCCGATCCCGAGGCACTGCTCAACGCCCCGGCCGTCCGCCTGCGTGAACTCGAGGTTCCGGAGCGTCTGCGTCGCGCCCTGCGCCAAGCCGACCACGTCGCC
>CBDTVS010000079.1:0-7261 GCA_965364245.1 uncultured Gammaproteobacteria bacterium
CGTTCCGCAAGCACTGCCTGCTCGAGGGGCTCGACGACATCGGCCTGACGCTGCAACACGTCGACGCCATCCGCGATTTCGAGGCGCGCCACAAGGCCGCCAACCCCTGGCTGTTCGGCTGAACGGTTCGGGAACAGGAGAGAGAACGACATGAGCAAGAACATCGCGATCCTGCCCGGCGACGGCATCGGCGTCGAGATCGTCGCCGAGGCGTGCAAGCTGCTCGACTGCCTGCGCGACGATTTCGGCCTCGACATCGAGACCGACGAGGCGCTGATCGGCGGCAGCGCCTACGACGCCGCCGGCACGCCGCTGCCCGACGCGACCCTGGAGCTGTGCCGGGAGGCCGACGCGATCCTGCTCGGCGCGGTCGGCGGTCCGAAGTGGGAGCCGCTCGACTACAGCGTACGTCCCGAGCGCGGGCTGCTCGGGCTGCGCGCCGAGCTCGACCTGTTCGCCAACCTGCGCCCCGCGATCCTCTACCCGCAGCTCGCCGACGCCTCGTCGCTGAAGGCCGAGATCGTCGCCGGCCTCGATATCCTGATCGTGCGCGAGCTGACCGGCGGCATCTACTTCGGCAAGCCGCGTGGTGTCGAGACCGTCGACGGCGTGCGTCGCGGCTTCAACACCCTGGTCTACAGCGAGCCGGAGATCGAACGCATCGGACGGGTCGCGTTCGAGACCGCGCAGAAGCGCGGCAAGCGGCTGTGCTCGGTCGACAAGGCCAACGTGCTCGAGGTGACCGAGTTGTGGCGCGACGTCATGACCGGGCTCGCCGCCGACTACCCGGACGTGGAGCTCTCGCACATGTACGTCGACAACGCGGCGATGCAGCTGGTGCGCGCGCCGAAGCAGTTCGACGTCATGGTGACGACCAACATGTTCGGCGACATCCTCTCCGACTGCGCGGCGATGCTCACCGGTTCGATCGGCATGCTGCCCTCGGCGTCGCTGAACGCCGACAACTGCGGCATGTACGAGCCGATCCACGGCTCGGCCCCGGACATCTCCGGCCAGGGCGTGGCCAACCCGTTGGCGACGCTGCTCTCGGTGGCGATGATGCTGCGCTATTCGCTCGGCGAGGCGGCGCTGGCCGACCGTATCGAGGCCGCGGTCAGCACGGTACTCGACCAGGGGCTGCGCACCGGCGACATCATGTCGGACGGCATGCGCCGGGTCGGCACCGCGGAGATGGGCGACGCGGTGGTCGCCGCGCTGCGCGCCGCCGCCTGAACCGCGCCGCAGACAGCGGCCCCGCCTGGTTCTATAATCTCCGGCCCGCGCGACCACGCGCGGGCCGTCTTTTTTTCGGGAGCAGCGGACATGAATCGGGTAGGTTTCGTTGGGTGGCGCGGCATGGTCGGCTCGGTGCTGATGGAGCGCATGCGCGCCGAGAACGATTTCGCGGCGATTGGCGAGCCGGTCTTCTTCTCGACCTCGCAGGTCGGCGAGGAGGGCCCCGACATCGGTCGCCCGGTGGCGCCGCTCGGCGATGCCAGCAGCATCGAGCAGCTTGCCGCGATGGACGCCATCGTCTCGTGCCAGGGCGGCGACTACACCAAGGCGGTCTACGCCGATCTGCGCGCGACCGGCTGGGACGGCTACTGGATCGACGCCGCCTCGGCGCTGCGCATGCAGTCCGACGCCGTGATCATCCTCGACCCGGTCAACCGCGACGTCATCGACCGGGCCCTCGATGCCGGGGTGAAGAACTACATCGGCGGCAACTGCACCGTGAGCCTGATGCTGATGGCGCTCGGCGGCCTGTTCCGTGCCGGGCTGGTCGAGTGGGCCACCGCGATGACCTACCAGGCGGCCTCCGGCGGCGGCGCGCGCCACATGCGCGAGCTGCTGAGCCAGATGGGCCGTCTGCGCGACTGCGCCGGCGCGGCTCTCGACGATCCCGCGTCGGGCATCCTCGAGATCGATCGCGACGTGACCGCGGCGATGCGCGCCGGCGACTTCCCGGTCGACAACTTCGGCGTGCCGCTGGCCGGCAGCCTGATCCCGTGGATCGACGTGCAGCTCGACAACGGCCAGTCCAAGGAGGAGTGGAAGGGCTCGGTCGAGACCAACAAGATCCTGGGCCGCGAGGCGAACCCGATCCCGCTCGACGGCATCTGCGTACGCATCGGCGCGATGCGCAGCCACAGCCAGGCGTTGACCATCAAGCTGACCCGCGACGTGCCGCTGGCCGAGGTCGAGCAGCTGCTCGCCGAGGCCAACGACTGGGTGCGGGTGATCCCCAACGATCGCGACCTGAGCATGCGCGAACTGACCCCGGCCGCGGCCACCGGTACGCTGCAGGTGCCGGTCGGCCGACTGCGCAAGCTGGCGATGGGCGACGACTACCTCGGTGCCTTCACCGTTGGCGACCAGCTGCTGTGGGGCGCCGCCGAGCCGCTGCGCCGCATGCTGCGTATCCTGCTCGAGCGCTGACCTTCAAGCCCGGTCGGGGTTGTGGAGTCTCACGAACGTTCGCGGCTAGGTGTTTGAATGTTGTCCGATATGGGCTAACCTAGGCGTACGCCACGCTCGGGTGGAACAGGAAGCGCCGCGCCCCGCAGGGGCCCGGCACCAATTAGAAGAACCGGGAACGATCATGGTGAAACGACTCTCGCTGCTGCTGGCTGCCCTGGGGATGCTGCTACCGGTTGCCGTCTCGGCGCTGGGACTCGGCGAGATTCGACTCAGCTCCGCGCTCAACGAGCCGCTGCGCGCCGAGATCCCGCTGATCTCCATCGATCCCGAGGAGATCGACGTCCTGAGCGTCAAGCTCGCGTCGCGCGCCCAGTACGAGCAGGCCGGCATCGAGCAGGTCCCCGAGCTGCGCCAGCTCCGCTTCGAACCCACCACCGCTGCCGACGGCAGCCCGGTGATCCGCGTGACCACCCGCGAGTCCGTCGCCGAGCCGTTCCTGAACTTCCTCATCGAGGTCAACTGGCCCACCGGGCGCGTGGTGCGCGAGTACACCCTGCTCCTTGATCCACCGACATTGATGCGTGGGGCTCCACCGGTGAGCCAGCTCCCGGCAGTTTCGGAACCGGCGGCCGCAAGGCCGCCGTCAGTTTCTGCTCCCTCGATTGCGCCCCCTTCGGGTGGCGAGTACGGGCCGGTGCTGCAGGGTGAGACGCTGTGGCAGATCGCCGAGACGGTGCGCCCAGACCCGAGCCTGACCGTCCAGCAGGTGATGCTGGCGCTGCAGCAGGCCAACCCCGAGGCGTTCCTGCGCAACAACATCAACCTGCTCCGGGCCGGGGTGGTGCTGCGCGTGCCCAGCCGTGACGAGATGGCCGCGCTGGCCGCCGACGAGGCGCAGGCCAGTGCGCGGGCCCAGGTCGCCGAGTGGGAGGCGTACCGTGGCCAGGCCGCCGAGCGCGTCACCGCGGCGCCACGCACCGAGACCCCCGCACCCACCGCCGAGGCGGCACCCGTGGCCGAGGCGCCTGCGCGCCTGGAACTGGTGGTGCCCGAGAAACAGCCCGAGTCCGCCCAGAGCGCCGCGCCCGAGGGTGCCGGTGCCCCGGCCGGCGTGGGCGAGGTTACCGAACTGCGCCGGCAGCTCGACCTCGCCACCGAGGAGGCCGAGGCCCGGCGTCTGCAGAACGAGGAGCTCAACAGCCAGATCCGCGATCTCGAGGAGCAGGTCGCGGCGCTCGAGAAGCTGATCGAATTCAACGTCGACGAGATGGCGGCGCTGCAGCAGAACCTCGAGGCCCAGCAGGCGGCGAGTGACGCGGCGCCCGCAGAGGGTGAGATGGCTGCTGCGCCCACGGAGGGCCAGCCGATGGAGCAGGCCCCGGTCGAGGGCGAGCCGAGCGCAGAGCCCGTGGCGACCGAAGCCGCGCCCGCCGAGGGCGAGATGGCTCCGGCCGGCAGCGAGGCCGCCGCCGAGGCGCCCGCGATGGCCGAGCCGACCGAAGAGAAGCCCGCCGAGGGCGAGCATGGTCACGCTGCCGGTGCCGAGGCCGAGGCGGCCCATGGGCACGCCGAGGAGGCCAAGCCGGCCGCGGCGCCTCCGCCGCCGCCTCCGCCACCTCCCGCACCCGAGCCTGGCCTGTTCGAGGACCCGATCCTGCTCGGCGGTGCGGCGGTCATCCTGCTGGCGCTGATCGGCGTGATCGTTGCCCGCCGTCGCAAGTCCGCGGTGACCGACGAGGACGAGACGCAGATCGAGGATGCCGAGTCCGAGACCGAATTCGACGCGGCGCCTGCCGGTGCGGCCGCCATCACCGGTTCCGCCGCTGATGACCATGCCGCTCCGCAGCCGTCGATTGGCGTCGAGGATCAGGACGAGCAACCCGCGGAGCCCAGCTTCGAGGCCGGTGAGGCCACCGGTCGCGACGTGCTCAACGAGTTCGCGCCCGAGGGCGTCGGCGGCGAGGAGGAGGAGGGCGAGGACCCGCTCGAGCGGGCCGACGTGTTCCTCGCCTACGGCCGCACCGAACAGGCCGAGGAGGTGCTGCGTGGGCTGCTGAGCCGCGAGCCGGGCCGCGTCGACGTGATGGTCAAGCTGCTCGAGATCTACAGCGGCAACCAGGATCGCGCGAGCTTCGAGCGCCAGCTCGAGGATCTGCACGAGACGCTGGCCGGCGAGGGTGGAGCGCACTGGGAGCGTGCCGTTGAACTGGCCCGTGGCATCGCCCCGGACCACCGCCTGCTGGCGACGGCCGCTACCGTGGCCGCGGCGACCGCTGCAGGGGTCGAAGCAGAGGCCGTTGAACCTGCCGCCGAGGAGGAAGAGATCTCACTCGACCAGCTCGACACCGACGAACTCGACCTCGACTTCGACTTCGAGCCGGTCTACGGCGACGAGGAGGAGGCGGACGGTGGCGAGCCGCTCGACATCACCCAGGAGTTCACTGGCGGCGAGCTCGGCGACCTGGCCGACGAGGGGGCCGTGGACGCGGCGCTTTCCGGTGACGCCGAGGCCGGCGTGGGCGAGACCGAGGTCGATCTCGGGATCGATCTCGCAGGCGATGATCTCGAGGCCGGCGCCGAAGACGAGGGCCTCGGCGGAGCGCTCGATTTCGATGCTGGCGACGCGACTTCCGACGCCGCCGCAGAAAGTGACGAGGCCCTCGAGGGCTTCAGCCTCGACGTCGACGAGACCCCGGAGGCGCCGGCAGAGGCCGCGTCCGGCGACGATGACGCGACGGATTTCGACCTCGACCTCGACATGGGCGACCTGGACGCTCCGGCGCAGGCCGATGCGGCCCCTGCGGAAGCACAGGATGAGAGCGAACCCGCTGCCGCGCCGGTCGACCTCGAGGAGACCCTGGCGGGTGGTGACCTGGCCGATCTTGGCGACCTCGGTGACCTCGATGCGACGCTCAGCGGCGACGAGGGTGGCTTCGATGCCGGTGCCGACATGATCGAGACCAAGCTCGAGCTCGCCTCGACCTACCTCGACATGGACGACTTCGAGGGCGCCAAGGGCATTCTCGAAGAGGTCGTGGCCGAGGGCAGCGACGCGCAGAAGGCCAAGGCCCAGGAACTGCTCGGGCGTATCCCGGGCTGATCCCGCACATCCCCGCAGGGGGCCGGAGCGGCGCCGGCACGGCCGGGTGAGTTGCCATGCGCATCGCCCTCAGGATCGAGTACGACGGCAGCGGCTTCGCCGGCTGGCAGCGCCAACCGCGGCAGCGCACCGTGCAGCGCACGGTCGAAGAGGCGCTCTCGAGGGTTGCCGACCACCCGGTCGAGGTGACCTGCGCGGGACGCACCGATGCCGGCGTGCATGCGACCGGCCAGGTCGTCCACTTCGATACCGCGGCCCAGCGTGACGACCACGCCTGGCTGCTGGGCGGCAACAGCCATCTCCCCACAGACGTCGCGCTGCGCGCGGTGCGCCCGGTCGACGACGATTTCCATGCACGCTTCTGCGCGGTGCGCCGTAGTTACCTCTATCGCATCGTGAACCGCCGTACGCGTCCCGCGCTCGGGCGCGGTCTGGCGTGGTGGGTGCACAGGCCGCTCGACGAGGCGCGCATGGCGGCGGCCGCCACGGCGCTGCTCGGCGAGCACGACTTCTCGTCGTTCCGTGCCGCCGAGTGCCAGGCCGAGCACGCGGTGCGCACCCTCTATCGCCTCGACGTCAGCCGCCACGGCGACGAGGTGCGCCTGCAGGTCGAGGCCAACGCCTTCCTGCACCACATGGTGCGCAACCTGGCCGGCGTGCTGGTGGCGATCGGTGGCGGTGCGCAGTCGCCCGGTTGGGCCGCCGAGGTGCTCGCGGCGCGCGACCGGCGCGCGGCGGCCGTCACCGCACCCCCGCAGGGGCTCTGTTTCCGCGCCGTGACCTACCCGGCGCGCTACGGGCTGGCCGAGTGGGCGCGGGTGTCGGCTGCCGGGGGTCTGTGATACCTTGCCCCGTCCCATGCCAGACGCCCACGCGAGGACCCGGGTCAAGATCTGCGGCATCACCCGGCCGCAGGATGCGCTTGCTGCGGCCGCGCTGGGCGCGGACGCCATCGGGCTGGTGTTCTGGCCACGCAGCCCGCGGGCGGTCAGCGTGGCGCAGGCGCGTTCGCTGGTGGCCGATCTGCCGCCGTTCGTGACCACCGTCGGGCTGTTCGTCGATGCCACCCCGGACGAACTGGGCGCGGTGCTCGACGCGGTGCCGCTCGACCTGCTGCAGTTTCACGGCGACGAATCGCCGGAACTCTGTCGCACCGCGGGGCGTCCCTATCTGAAGGCGGTGCGCATGCGCCCCGGGGTCGACCTCGAACGGCAGGCCGCGGCCTACGCGGATGCCGCCGGGCTGTTGGTCGACGCGTACGTCGCGGGCGTGCCGGGGGGCACCGGCGCGACGTTCGACTGGGATGCGCTGCCGGCCGTGACCGGCGTGCCGCTGGTACTCGCGGGTGGCCTCGGCCCCGCGAACGTTGCCGAGGCGATATGCCGGGTGCGTCCCTGGGCGGTCGACGTCAGCGGTGGGGTCGAGGCGGACAAGGGCATCAAAGACGCGGCCAAGATGGCCGCCTTCATGCAAGGAGTGAACGATGGCGATCGAGAGCGCGGCACCCAGTGTGACGCCTGAACCGGAACAGCTGCCGGACGCGCGCGGCCACTTCGGCCCTTACGGCGGCATGTTCGTCGCCGAGACGCTGATGGGGCCGCTGGCCGAACTGCGCGATGCCTACGAGCGCTTCGTCCACGACCCCGACTTCCAGGCCGAGTTCGACGCCGACCTCGCCGATTACGTCGGACGTCCGTCGCCGCTCTACCTCGCCGAGCGCTGGAGCCGTGAGCTCGGCGG
>CBDTVS010000080.1:0-7196 GCA_965364245.1 uncultured Gammaproteobacteria bacterium
CGTCGCGCTTCGCGCTGGTCACGAACTTCCACGAACCGGGCGCGACCCGCAACGACGCGCCGTCACGCGGCGATCTGCCACTCGCCTTCCTCGCCGGTGATGTAAGTGCGACGGCGTACCTCACCGCGCTGCAGCCCGAGATGGGGCGCTACAACGGCTTCAACCTGCTGCTCGGCGATCCCGACACGGCGCTGTGCCTCTCCAACCGCGACCCCGAACCGCTGCGCCGCATCGCCAGCGGCGGAGTGCATGGCCTCGGCAACCGCCTGCTCGACAGCAGTGAGCCGAAGCTCGACGCCGCGCGTTCACGCTTCACGGCGCTGCTCGACCGACCGCTCGCGGACCTCGAGTCCGGCCTGTTCGCGCTGCTCGCCGACCGCGCCACGCACGGCCCCGACGCGGCCAGCCCCGACCACCCCTGGCGCGAGGCGCTGTCGGCGATCTTCGTCACCGCGCCGGGCTACGGCACGCGCTGCTCGACGCTGTTCATGGTTACCCGTGACGGTGAGGCGCGCTTCGTCGAGCGCCGTTTCGATGCCGATGGTACGGTGACCGGCGAGACCCGCGAGACCTGGAACCCCGAAGAGCCGATCCGATGAACGCACCCTGGGAGCACCCCGCCAACCGCGCGATGATCGAGCGCGACCTCGCCGTGCTCTGGCATCCGTGCACGCAGATGAAGGACCACGAGGCGCTGCCGCCGATTCCGATCCGGCGCGGTGACGGCGTCTGGCTCGAGGATTTCGCCGGCCAGCGTTACCTCGACACGGTCAGCTCATGGTGGGTCAACATCTTCGGCCACGCCAACCCACGCATCAACGCCGCGGTGCGCGACCAGCTCGACACCCTCGAGCACGTGATCCTGGCCGGTTTCAGCCACGAACCCGCGGTCGCATTGGCCGAGCGCCTGGCCGAGCTCACCCCGCCGGGCCTGACGCGCTGCTTCTACGCCGACAACGGCTCGGCCGCGGTCGAGGTGGCGCTGAAGATGAGCTTCCACTACTGGCGCAACGTCGGCCGACCGGAGAAGCAGCGCTTCGTCGCGCTCGAGAACAGCTACCACGGCGAGACCCTCGGCGCACTTGCGGTCGGCGGCGTGCCACTCTACCGCGAGACCTACGGCCCGCTGCTGCTCGACGTCATGAGCGCGCCGTCACCCGACGCCTACACCCGCGAGCCCGGAGAGAGCTGGGCCGATTGCGCCGAGCGCCGCTTCGCGGCGATGGAGGCGCTGCTCGCGGAGCACCACGCGGAGCTCTGCGCGGTGATCGTCGAACCGCTGGTGCAGTGCGCCGGCGGCATGCGCATGCACCACCCGGTCTACCTCGAGCGTCTGCGCGCGGCGTGCGACCGGTATGGGGTGCACCTGATCGCCGATGAGATCGCGGTCGGCTTCGGTCGCACCGGCACCCTGTTCGCGTGCGAGCAGGCCGGCATCACGCCCGATTTCATGTGCCTGTCGAAGGGCCTGACCGCCGGCTACCTGCCGCTTTCCGCGGTCATGACCACCGACGAGGTCTACGCGGCGTTCTACGACGACTACACCAACCTGACCGCGTTCCTGCACTCGCACAGCTACACCGGCAACCCCCTCGCCTGCCGCGTGGCGCTGGCCACGCTGGACCTGTTCGCCGAGAACGACGTGCTGGCACGGAATCGCGAGCTCGCGCGGCTGATGGGCGAGGCGTGCGCGCCGCTCGCCGATCACCCGCACGTCGCCGAGTTGCGCCAAACCGGCATGATCCTGGCGATCGAGATGGTGCGCGACAAGGCGGGGCGCGAACCCTACCCCTGGCAGGAGCGGCGCGGCCGGCGGGTCTACACGCACGCCCTTGGGCAGGGCGTGCTGCTGCGCCCGCTCGGCGACGTGGTCTACCTGATGCCGCCCTACGTGATCACCCCGGAGCAGATCGCCGAGGTGGCGCGGGTCGCCGCCGAAGGGATCGACCTGGCCACGCGCGACTGACGTGCGCATCCCCCGCGTTCACGTCAGCACCCCGCTCGCCATTGGCACCGAACTGGCGCTGCCCGAGGTGCCCGCGCGGCATCTCGCGCGGGTGTTGCGGCTCGGCCCGGGAGCCCGGGTCACGCTGTTCGACGGCAGCGGCGGCGAATACGCGGCCGTGCTGACCGAGGTGACGAAACGGACGGTGCGCGCACGACCCGAGGCGTTCAGCCCACGCGAGATCGAACTGCCCTACCCGGTGCTGCTCGCCCAGGCTGTCTCGCGCGCCGACCGCATGGACCTGACCCTGCAGAAGGCGGTCGAGCTCGGGGTCGGCGCGATCGCGCCGCTGATCACCGAGCGCTCGGCCCCGCTGCCGGAGGGTGCACGCCGCGCGCGGCGTCTCGACCACTGGCGCGGGATCGTCGCGAGCGCCTGCGAACAGTGCGGTCGCAACCGCCTGCCCGAGGTCTTCGAGCCGCGCACGCTTGCCGACTGGTTGCCCGGCGCCCCCGACGGCAACCGCCTGGTACTCGACCCGCAGGCCGCGGTTCCACTGCAGGCAGTGACGCTGGCCGCGACGCCGGTGATCCTGCTGGTGGGTTCCGAGGGCGGGCTGAGCGATGCGGAGCTGGCCGCGGCGCACGCCGCCGGCTTCACCGGCGTGGGACTCGGACCGCGCGTGCTGCGTACCGAGACCGCGGCCCTGGTCGCGCTGGCGCAGCTGCAACTGCTGCACCCGTCGCGGGAGGCCTGAAGCCGGTTTCAGGCGAGCGCGACGACTTGCGCCTCGATGGCGTCGAGGTCAGGAATCGACGCCCGGCTGTCGTTGATGCGCAGGTCACACAGGGCGTAGCCACCTTCGCCGGGGGCGGCGAGCGTCTCGGCCGCGCCCTCGGCGACGGCCAGCAGGTGCGGGATGCCGGCCGCGACCAGACCGTAGTAGCCGAGCGCAGCGCCCTCGGCCAGCGTGTTCAGCACCACCACCTGGGAGCCCGCCCCGGGCGCCGTGGCCTGTTCGCCGCGCAGCGCCTCGTAACCGACGACCGGCACCGCGAGGCCGCGCCACGGCAGCGTGCCCTGCAGCCAGTCCGGAGCGCCGTCAGCCGCTGGCGCGAGATCGCGCATCGCGACGACCTCGGCGACCGCGGCATTGGGCACCAGCAACGTGCGTTCGCCCTGCAGCGGCACCAGCAGCGCGCGTACCGGGCGTGCGGCCGGCTCAGCCATGCGCCGTCTCCTGCGCCTCGGTCAGTTCACGGATGTTGTCGAGCAGCTCGGCATCCTGATAGGGCTTGCCGAGGAAGCGGTTGACGCCGATCTCCATGCCGCGCTGGCGGTGCTTGTCGCCGGTCCGCGAGGTGATCATGATGATCGGCATCTCGGCGAGGCGCGGGTCACCGCGCACGTGCTGAGCGAGTTCGAAGCCGTCCATGCGCGGCATCTCGATATCGAGCAGCATGATGTCGGGCAGCTCGTCCTGCAGGACCTGCAGCGCGTCGACGCCATCCTTCGCGGTGATGACGCGGAAGTCGTGGCGTTCGAGCAGGCGCGCGGTGACGCGGCGCACCGTGATCGAATCGTCGACGATCATCACCGTGGTCTCGCGTGGCCCCTCCTCGACGGCCTCGACGACCTCCTCGTGGGCCTGGGCCGCCTGCTGCTGGGCACCCATCAGCGCCAGCGCGTTGGTGTCGAGGATCAGCGCGACGCGCCCGTCGACCAGGATCGTCGCGCCGAACAGGCCGCGCACGGTACTCAGCTGCGGGCCGACCGACTTGACCACGATCTCGCGGCTGCCGACCAGGCCGTCGACGTGCAGCGCGATGCCCTGTTCGCCGCTACGCACCAGCAGCACCGGGATGCGTTCCTGACCGGGCTCGATGACCGGTGCCGAGGTGCCGAGCAGGCGGCCGAGGTGGCGTACCTGGTAGTCGCTGCCGGCGTGGGTGTAGTGCTCGCGCTCACCGGCGTAGAACGCCTCGAGCTCGTCGGCGCGCATGCGCACGATGCCCTCGATGCTGGTCAGCGGGATCGCGAACAGCTCCTCGCCGACATTGACCAGCAGCGCCCGGTTGACCGCCAGCGTGAACGGGATACGCAGGTAGAAACTCGCCCCGAAGCCGCGCTTGGAGTTGATCTCGACGGTACCGCCCAGCTGGCGCACCTCGCTGATCACGACGTCCATGCCGACCCCGCGCCCGGAGATCTGCGTGACCTCCTTCGCCGTGCTCATGCCCGACTCGAAGATCAGCTGCAGGATGTCGTGTTCGGAGATCTCGGCATCCGCGGCGATCAGGCCGCGTTCGACCGCCTTTTGTCGCACCCGGCCGACGTCGATGCCCGCCCCGTCGTCCTTGACCCGGAACACGACGTCCGAGCCGTCGCGGTCGACGGTCAGGGTCAGCTTGCCGACCCTGTCCTTGCCCGCCTGTTCGCGCGCCTCGGGTGACTCGATGCCGTGCGCGATGGCGTTGCGGATCAGGTGCTCGAGCGGCGCGATGATGCGGTCGACCACCGCGCTGTCGACGTCGCTCTGCTCGCCCTGCACCCACAGTTCGACCTTCTTACCCATCTCCTGGGCGGTCTGGCGCACGATGCGCCGCATGCGCGGCACCAGCCGCGAGAACGGCATCATGCGCGCCTGCATCAGGCCCTGCTGCAACTCGGTGTTGACGCGCGACTGCTGCAGCAGCAGCGTGTCGCTCTCGCGCCGCAGGTCGTCGAGGTACTCGCGCACGTTGGTCAGGTCGTTGAGGCTCTCGAGCAGCGCGCGCGAGGTGGTCTGCAGCGCCGTGTACTGGTCCATCTCGAGCGGATCGAAATCCTCGATGGTGCGGCCCTCGGCCTCGAGATGCGACATGATCTGCGCGTCGGTCTCGATCTCGAGCTGGCGCAGCTGCTCGCGCAGGCGCTCGACGGTCTGCTCGAATTCGCCGAGATTGAAACGCATCACGTTGTTCTGCTGCTCGAGGCGCGAACGGTAGATGCTGACCTCGCCGGCCAGGTTGACCAGGCTGTTGAGCAGCTGGGCCGGCACGCGCACCTGCTCCTGCTGCGTTGCCGGCGCGCGACGCGCCGCGGCGGGTTGGGGCGCGGCCTGTTTGACCGCCTCCTCGGCGCTCTCGGCCGGCTTCGCCTCGTCCCACTGCTTGGGTGGCGGCGCCGCAGGCGGCAGTTCGACCTCGGGCAGCGGCGCCAGCACGGGCCGCGCCGTGGTCGCCGGTTCACGCCCCTCGGCAAGCGCCAGCAGGTTCTCGCGCAGCGCGCTGGCGTGGGTCAGCGGACGCTCGTGGCGCACCGCATCGAGCATCTGCGCAAGGCGGTCGACGGCGGCGTTGAGTTCCGTGAACAGCCGCTCGCTCGGATGCAACCGTCCCTCGACCACCCCGGTCAGCAGCGACTCCGAGGCGTGGCTCAGGTCGCCCATCGGCTCGATGCCGGCCATCCGCGCCCCGCCCTTCAGGGTATGCAGCTGACGCTGCAGCAGCGCGATCGCCTCGCGGTCGTCGACGCTCTCCTGCCAGCGGTGCACCGTCGCCTCCGCCTCGTCGAGCAGCTCGCTCCCCTCCTCCATGAAGATCTCGAGCAGGTCCGGGTCCAGCGGCGCCTCAGGCGACCACGGGGCGTCGGCCACGGCGGCGGTTTCGGCTGCCGGTTCAGGCGCCTCGGCCCGCGGGGCCTCCGGGACCGGCGCGGGTGCCGCTGCGCTGCGCGTGATCGCCTCGCCGCCGGCCAGGTCGCGCAGATCCTCGAGCAACGTCGGTGCGAGCGCGACGGGCTGGCCCTCGCGCACCGCCTCGAGCATCCCGACCAGGCGGTCGACGCTCTCGTTGAGCACCTCGAACAGGGTTTCGCTCGGTTCCAGCCGTCCCTCGA
This sequence comes from uncultured Gammaproteobacteria bacterium, assembly GCA_965364245.1. Lineage (GTDB taxonomy): Bacteria > Pseudomonadota > Gammaproteobacteria > QNFN01 > QNFN01 > QNFN01. The sequence continues at coordinate 5,825 of CBDTVS010000080.1, forward strand.
CCACCCCGGTCAGCAGCGACTCCGAGGCGTGGCTCAGGTCGCCCATCGGCTCGATGCCGGCCATCCGCGCCCCGCCCTTCAGGGTATGCAGCTGACGCTGCAGCAGCGCGATCGCCTCGCGGTCGTCGACGCTCTCCTGCCAGCGGTGCACCGTCGCCTCCGCCTCGTCGAGCAGCTCGCTCCCCTCCTCCATGAAGATCTCGAGCAGGTCCGGGTCCAGCGGCGCCTCAGGCGACCAGAGATCCCCGGCGTCCGGGGCCAGGGCCGCGGCGCCTGGCTGATCCGCGGCCGGCGCCTCGACGGGGGTTGGCGTCTCGGCCTCGGTAGCCTCGGGTGCTTCGCTTGCACGTCCAGCCTGGTCGATGCGCGAGCGCAGCCCGATCACCAGCAACGGATCCGGGTCGGCGGGGCGCGACACCGCGAGGCTGTCGAACATCTCGGTCAGTCCGCTCGCGGTGTCCCCGAGCAGCGCGAGAATCTCACCCTCGGGACCGAAGCGGCCATCCGCCAGCAGGCCGGCGAAGGTCTTCAACAGCCCGCAGACCTCGGCCACGGCCGGCTGGTCAGCGGCCTCGGCCTGGCGCGCGACCTCCGCGGCCTCGTCGGCGAGCTGGCGCAGCGGTTCACTGTCGGCCGATGCGGCCACCCAGCGGCTGACGCCGTCATCGAGCAGGTCGATCAGGTCGGCGCCGTGCATCAGCAGGTCGTGGGTCGAGCTCTCCTGCGCGACCTCCGCGGCGGATTCGGCAGCGCGGATCCGGTCGAGCAGCGCATCGCTCTCCGGGAACGGCAGTTCACGGTCGCCGAGCGCGGCGACCATCTGGCGCATCAGGTCGGCCGCCTCGGCGAGTTGATCCACGCTGCGCGCAGCGAGCGCCTCGGTGCTGGCGAGCCGCGGCTTGCACTCCTCTTCGAGCAGACCCGCGAGCGCCGCGATGGGCTGCGCCTCGGCCATGCTCGAACTGCCGCGCAGGGTATGCAGCGCGCGCACCACGCCCTCGGTCGGAACCGCGCTCGCGCCTGTGCGCACACCGGTGACGAACTGCGCGAGCGTCTCGAGATGGGTCTCGGCCTCGAGCTGGTAGATGGCGTAGAGGCTGGCGTCGATGCGCGGGACGGGCTCGGCCCGGACCTCGGCCGTGGGTTCATCCGCGACCGCTTCGATTTCGCTGGTGGGGGTCTCGTCCACGCCGAGGGTGCCGGCTTCCTCGTCCGGCGCGAGGATCTCGACCGGCGCCGTCTCGTCGTCGATGGATCCCGGCTCTTCACCAGGCGTTTCTTCGGTGACCTCGGCGACCTCGGCGACCTCGACCGACTCCGCCTCGGTGAAATTGACAGTCTCCTCGACCCCGGTGGCCTCGGCGACCGGCGT
>CBDTVS010000081.1:0-7168 GCA_965364245.1 uncultured Gammaproteobacteria bacterium
GGAACGGTGTGTGGCGTGATCGGGAGTATCGCCCGCGTCGGCGTGGTCTGACTACACTGGGTTCACCACGGCCGGGCACGACCGGCCAGCAACCGGGAAGAGACCATGAACGAAGAGACCTTCAACATGTCGATCCGCAAGTTCCTCAAGACCGTCGGGGTCACCTCGCAGCGCGAGATCGAGAAATCGGTGCGCGCGGCCCTCGAGGCCGGCACGCTCGAGGGCAACGAGGAGCTGCCGGTCACCGTGACCCTGACGCTGCCCGGGGCGGCGCTGGAGATCGACATCGACGGCAAGATCGCCCTCGAGTGAGCAAGCTGCCGTTACCGGAACGGATCGCGCTGAGCGCCGACCGGCGCACGCTCGGGCTCGACTACCCGAACGGCAGCCACTTCGACCTGTCGGCCGAGTACCTGCGCACCCACGCGCCGTCGGCGGACGTGCGCGGTCACGGTGGCAAGGGCGGGCAGCTGGTCGCCGGCAAGCGCGACGTGACCATCGAGGCCGTCGAGCCGGTCGGCAACTACGCCGTGCGCATCGTCTTCAGCGACGGCCATCGCAACGGGCTGTTCGACCGCAAGGCGTTGCTCGACCTGGCGCTGAACCGGGACGAGAAGTGGACCGCTTACCTGGCCAGGCTCGAGGCGGCCGGGCTCGGTCGTGAGCCGCAAGCCGCGGCACGGGAGGGCTGAGCATGCAGGTACTGATCACCGGCGGCGCCGGGTTCCTTGGCCGACGACTCGCGCGTCGGCTGCTCGAGCTGGGTACGTTGCGCGATGCCGCGGGCGAGGCGCGACCGATCGAGCGCGTGGTGCTGCTCGACGTCGTCGAGGCCGACGGCTTCGACGATCCGCGCGTGGTGCCACTCGCCGGAGACTTCTGCGACCCGGACTGCCTCGCCACGGCGCTGCACGACGGCACCGGCGCGGTGTTCCACCTCGCCGCGGTGGTCAGCGGCCAGGCCGAGGCGGAGTTCGACCTCGGCATGCGCGTCAACCTCGACGGCTCCTGGCAGCTGCTCGAGCGCTGCCGGCAGCTGGGCCACCGGCCACGGGTGATCTTCACCAGCTCGGTGGCGGTCTATGGCGGTGAACTGCCGTCGGTCGTGCGCGACGACACCGCGCTGACCCCGAGTTCGTCCTACGGCACGCAGAAGGCGGTCGCAGAACTGCTGCTCGTCGAGTTCCATCGCCGCGGCTTCGTCGACGGCCGCGTGCTGCGCCTGCCGACCGTCAGCGTGCGGCCGGGGCGACCCAATGCGGCCGCCTCGTCGTTCGCCAGCGGGGTGATCCGTGAGCCGTTGAACGGCCTCGAGGCGGTCTGCCCGGTCGACCCGGAGACCCGCCTCTGGCTGCTCTCGCCACGGCGCGCGATCGAATGCCTGGTGCACGGCCACGAGGTCGATGACGGGGCGCTGGGCGAGCGGCGCGCGGTGAACCTGCCCGGGGTGACGGTCACGGCACGGGAGATGGTCGCGACGCTGGAGTCGATGGCCGGTCGCGAGGTGGCCGCCAGGGTGCGCTGGGCGCCCGACCCGGCGGTCGAGCGCATCGTCGGCAGCTGGCCGGGTGCGTGGGAGACGGGGCGGGCCGAGACGCTCGACTTCACCGGCGACGCCGACTTCGCGGCGATCGTGCGCGCCTACATCGAGGATGACCTGCCGGCCGCGGGTCGCGGCTGAGCGCTCGCTACGAATTCTTCCCGGGCGCTGGGCCGAGCTTTACTCGGTGGCGGCCTCGGTCTTTGCGGTCTGGCCCGCCTTCGGCTTGAGGTGGGCGGCGAGCAGCTCGGTGACGCCCTCGATCACGACTGGCATCTCGTAGTGCTCGAGCGCTTCTTCCATGACGATGCGGCAGTTGGCGCACGCGGTGATCATGGTCTCGACGCCGGTCGCTTCGAGCTGGCGCTTCTTGACCTTGAACACCGTGGTGCGCAGCTCGTGCGCGTCCTCGTTGGCGCTCAGGCCGCCGCCGCCACCGCAGCACCAGTTCATCTTGCCGTGGTCGGGCATCTCCTCGAAGTTCGGCGCGACCATGTTCAGCAGGTTGCGCGGCGGCTCCTCGACGCCGCCACGCCGCACGATCTGGCACGGGTCGTGGAAGGTGAGCTTGCGCTCGTCGAGCCCCTCGGTCTGCAGCCGGCCCTCCTGGCGCAGCTGGTCGAGCAGCTCGAGGATGTGCACCACCTCGAACTCGTAGGGGCGCCCGATCAGGTTCGGCCCGTCCCAGCGGATCGCGGTGTAGGCGTGGCCGCACTCGGGGCTGATCACGTACTTGCAGCCGAGCCCCTCGGCGGCGTCGACCACGCGCGAGACCAGCTCGCGGGCGATCTCGGAGCTGCCGATCTGGATGCCGCTGTTGGTCGCCTCGAACGCCTTGCTCGACACCGTCCAGCTGACCCCGGCGGCGTCGAAGATGCGCGCCAGCGCCTCGATGTACTCGGGGAAGTTCATGATCTCCATCGACGAGAACAGCGTCAGGTAGTCGGCGCCCTGCACGTCGACCGGGATCTTCAGCCCGGTGGCCCGCTCGGCGTGGCCGATCTGCGCGGCGAGCGCCTTCCAGGTGACGCCCATCGGGCTGCCGATCTCCAGCGCCCGGGTCGACGCGGCCTGCAGCCCGGGCGGCGTATAGCCGGCGGCGGCGAACGCCTCGCGCTGCTTGCGGATCATGTAGGCGATGTCGTTGCCGACCGGGCAGACCATCGAGCAGCGTCCGCACAGCGTGCAGCTGTTGTAGGTCATCTCCTGCCACTCGGCGAAGTCTTCCTCGGTCAGGTCGCGGCCGAAGCCGAGTGCCTTGCCGATCTTGCCGGCAACGGTCTGTTCGCGCTGCCACAGGCGGCGCATCGGCTCGACCTTGTAGATCGGCGTGTAGCGGGCGTCGCCGGTCTCGGTGTAGAACAGGCACGCCTCGGCGCACAGTCCGCAGCCGACGCAGCTCGACAGGTAGGACGCGATCTTCGCGTCGATCTGGTTGCGCAGCACCTCGATGCCGCGCGCGTAGTCGTGTTCGGTGACGACCTTGGCCATGAGCTTCTCCTTCCTTGTGTCGCGCGGCCTAGGCCTGCACGCCCTTGCGTCCCATCACCGCACCGGTGTAGCCGCGGCTGAGCACGAACGTGAATGCGTGCATCAGGCGGCTGAACGGGAAGTAGATCATCAGTACGCAGACGCTGAGCATGTGCAGCGCGCGCAGGAAGTCGTGTCCCTCGAGCAGCGCCATGCAGCCGGTGAACATGACGATGAACGTCAGCCAGGCCGCGGCGTGGTCGTCGAAGGTCGAGATCTTGCGCATCACCGGGTGCATCACGCGGCGCAGCCAGAGCAGGATCAGCCCGGCGAAGGCGAGGTTGGCAGCGACGATGAACAGCCAGTGCGGCGCGGCGGTCCAGCCGAAGCCGAGGATCCGCTCCTCGATGAACACGATGTGCGGCGCGGCGAAGAACAGCAGCACGAACAGGCCGATGTGGAACATGTAGCCGGCGACGAGGTGGAACACCGCACCGCTCGAGAAGCCCTTGGCGGTCCACGAACGGCTGACGAGGGTGCGCAGTGCGCCGGCCGTGCCGTCGGTGCGCGGCACCGCCAGGTCCGGCTTCACTCCGCGCGCGAGGATCTCGTAGAAGCGGATCGCGATGCCGACCAGGAAGATCACCACCGCGGCGTACCAGAGAGGCCCTTCGACGAATTCCAGGAACATCGCTCAGCCCTCCCTGGTCTGCGGGTTCGGCTGGCCGAACCCCTTGAAATCGATGTCGTCGTGGCGCTTGACCTCCTCGAGGGCGTTCGGCTCCACGCCGACCATGCCGGCCTTCTCCATCTCCGCGTACCACAGGTTGTGGTGCTCCTCGGCCCAGTTGGAGTCGACGTAGCCCGAGGTCATCGACTCGACCGCGCCCTCCATGCCGAGGGTGCCGATGTAGATGTGACCGAACGACGCGGCGATGAACACCACCGCGATGATGCCGTGCACCAGGTGCGACCCGGCCATCAGCTCGCGGGTCTGGCCGAACACCGGGAAGTCGAGCACCAGCCCGGAGACCGAGATCGCGATACCGAACAGCACGGTCATCCAGAACCAGCTTTTCTGACCGCCGTTGTAGTAGCCGGAGTCGGCGGGATGGCCGCCGAACAGGCCGCCGGCCTTGAGGAACCACTTGAAGTCGATCCAGCGGAACAGGTTGCCGCGCCCGAACATCAGCATCAGCGCGAGGATCGCGAACGGGAAGATCGGACCGAACAGGTTGTGCACCTCCTTGCTGGCCGAGGCGGTGATCGCGAAGCCCTCGGGCCCGAGCAGCGGGATCAGCACGTAGCGGCCGTAGAGCAGGATCAGCCCGGTGACGCCGAGCAGCACGAACAGCCCGGCGGCGAACCAGTGGATGATGCGCTGGTTGGACGAGAAGCGTGGCACCAGCCGGCCCGAACGGCCGCCGTCGATCTTGATCCGCCCACGGAACAGGAAGAACGCGGTGATCAGGCCGAGCGTGCCGAGCAGCAGATAGCCGCCGTAGGGCACCAGCTGCTGCTCGCGGAAGGCGCGCCACTGCTCACCGCGGTTGTTGATCAGCACGGCGCTCTCGATGCCCTGGATCTGGGTGCGGAACGCGTCGCGCTGGTCCTTGTTGCGCGCGTCGCGCCACATGTCGGCGCTGTTGCTGCCGAGCTGGCCCTCGGCCGCGGCGAGGCCGTACGGGATCAGCGGCACGATCAGCACGAAGGCGAGCAGGGCGATGGCCCAGCGCAGACCCCGACGGTAGCGCAGGCGTTTCTCTTCTGGCGAGGTGCGGTTCACGACGGCTCTCCTCCATGTTGGGGTCGGCGCCCCGCGGGCGCGACCGGGTGTCCTGATGCGGCTCGGCGGCTGGCACCCGTCTTGGCGCGGGGTGATGGGGCCGCATCGCTGCGTTGAGCTACGTGTTCGACTATTGGTAAGTGATTGATCTGCCCGCGTCAACCCTTCTGAAGAGGTAACGTGCGCCGCCCGGCTGCCGTGAGTGGCCGCGGGCGTTCATACTTCGAGTCACGGAGGACACGATCATGCAGCGGATCGGCATCGCACTGGGTGGAGGCGGCGTACGTGGGTTGGCACACGTGCCGCTGCTCGAGGCGCTCGACGAACTCGGCGTGCGCCCGGCACGCCTCGCCGGCACCAGCATCGGGGCGATCATCGGCGCCGCCTATGCCTCGGGACTGAGCGGCAGCGAGATGCGCGAGCTCTGCCTGCGCCACATCGTCACCCGCGACGACAGTTTCTCCGACATCATCGGCAAGCGCGACCAGCTGCGCATCTGGCTCAACGCCTTCGGCCTGGAGCGGGGACGCGGCGGCCTGCTCTCGGCCGAGCGCATCTTCGGCTACCTGTTCGAGGGGCTGCGCGTGAAGCGCTTCGAGGAGCTCGAGATCCCGCTCAGCGTCGTCGCCGCCGATTACTGGTCGGCGAAGGAGGTCGTATTCGACTCCGGCGAGCTGCTGCCGGCGCTGCGGGCCAGCAGCGCGTTTCCCGGGGTGTTCGCGCCGGCCGAGATCGAAGGGCGGGTGCTGGTCGACGGCGGCATGGTCAACAACGTGCCCTACGATCTGCTCGACGACTGCGACCTGGTCATCGCCATCGACGTCGCCAAGAGCCGCGAGCCGGAGCGGCATGCGAAACCCGGCTTCATCGACGCCATCGTCGGCGCGTTCGACATCATGCACGAGGTCGAGATGGCGCGGCGCCTCGAGAAGGACGCGCCCGACCTCTATATCCACCCCAAGATCGGCATGATCGGTGCCTTCGACTTCACCGCCGTCGAGGACGTCTTCGAACAGGCGGCGCCCGCCGTCGAGCATTTCAAGACGCAGCTTGGGGAACTGCTCGAGGCGTAGCGTCAACCGAACGGGCGCACGCCGAATAGCAGCCCGTGCAGCCAGAACGCGAACAGCCCCCACAGGCCGAGACCGACGACCAGCGTCGCGACGTCGCGTGAGAGCTTGCCTGGGGGATGGGTCGTGCCGGCACGCCGGTCGCGGCCACGGCTCACCACGAAGCTGGCCACCGACCAGCCCAGGAAGCTGCCGAACAGCAGCAGGTCGGCGACGGTGCCGTTGGCGAGCAGGTGGGCGAGGGCCCACAGCGTCACGCCGGCGACCATCGGGTGACCGACGCGCTGCTTGATGCGGCTGCCGGGCAGGTCGGCCGCGACCAGCAGCACCATCGCGGGGATCAGCAGCAGCGCGGTGAGGTGCCGGGTCCAGACCGGCGGCACCCACAGCACCTGCGGTGCGGAGCGCGCCTCGCCGTAGCCGACCACGATCAGGACCAGCCCGAGCAGCGCCAGCAGCGCGTAGCCGCCTTTCCAGCGCAGCTCGCCGTGGCGCGCGATCATCGCCGCACGCCACCCGGGGGCGACGACATGCAGCGCGTGGGTGCCGAGGAACAGCAGCAGGCCTAACAGCAGCAGGATCATGGCATCGCTCCCATGGGAAGGGGTCTCACCCGAGTCCGACCACGCCGGCCTCGGCGAGTGCCGCGATCCGCGTCGCGTCGTAGCCGAGCGCGGCGAGCAGCTCGGCGCTGTGCTCTCCGACGCGCGGCGGCGGGGCGCCCGGAGCGCCCGGGGTCGCCGAGAAGCGCGGCGCGGGGGCCGGTTGCAGCCGGCCGTGGTGCTCGACGAACGTCGCGCGGGCGGCGTTGTGGGGATGCGCGGGGGCCTCGTCGAAGTCGAGCACCGGCGCGAAGCATGCGTCGCTGCCTTCGAAGAGCTCGCACCACGCGTCGCGGCTGCGGGTGCGGAACAGCTCGGCCAGTCGCGCGCGCTGCTCCGGCCAGCGGTCGCGGTCGTACTGGTCGGCGAAGCCGGGATCGTCGTCGAGGCCGAGGCGCGCCAGCAGTTCGCGGTAGAAGTTCGGCTCCAGCGCGCCGACGGTGACGTGGCGGCCGTCGGCGCAGGCGTAGACGTTGTACCAGGGCGCGGCGCCGTCGAGCAGGTTCGCGCCGCGCGCGGTCTGCCAGGCGCCGCCCGCGTGGAAGCTGCGCAGCAGCCCCGTCATCCAGGCGGTGCCGTCGGTGATCGCCGCGTCGATTACCTGCCCCTGGCCTGTGGCGCGCGCGTGGTGCAGCGCCGACAGCAGGCCGACCGCGAGCACCAGCGTGCCGCCGCCGATGTCCCCGACCAGCGTCGGCGG
>CBDTVS010000082.1:0-7049 GCA_965364245.1 uncultured Gammaproteobacteria bacterium
CCTGCCGCTGCCGATCGGCTGGGATGAGGCCGAGCGCGATGCATGCACCCGGGTCCTGGGCGCACTGGGTCGAAGCAAGGTGAAGTGCCCTGGCTGCGCGCCCGAGACCACGCAGGGCGTGGCGCTCGCCGCGCGTCTGCTCGATCTGCTCGGCGCATTCGCAACGGACGGCAACGAACTGCCCGGACTCGAGATCTCAGGCAGCGGCGGCATGCTGACGTTCCGGGTCAGCGCACTGCCCGAGGCGGCCCACGAGCCCGGCCGCCGCCTCGCGGCCCTGCTCGGCCGTCCGGTGCTGCTCAGCCCGGGCTGAACGCCGGACCCGGACGTGCCACCCAGCGCTGCGAGCCGCGCTGCAACAGCTCGCGCCACTGCCGCTCGCTCTCAAGCTCGAACACGCTGGCCGCATCGGCCGGCACCACCCGCCAGTCGCCACGCTCGATCTCGCCGGCGAGCTGGCCGGGCGCCCAACCGGCGTGGCCCAGGATCAGGCGCAGCTCCCGGTCGCCCCCGCCGCCGATCAGCCGCTCGGCGATCAGCGCCGGGTCGTTGCCGTAACCGACCCCGTCGAGCACCTCGCGCGCGGCCTCCGGCATGGTCGGGGTGCGCAGCAGCCAGATCAGGCCGCGGCGCTCGACCGGACCGCCGAAGTAGAGGCGCAGCTCGCGCTCGCGGATGCCGGGCAGCTCGGGCATGAACTCCGTGGGCGGGATCTCCAGCGGGCGGTTGATGACCACGCCGAGCGTCCCACCCGGACCGTGCTCGAGCAGCAGGATTACCGTCTCGCGCCACATCGGGTGCTGCACCTTGGGCGTGGCGAGCAGGAACATCCCGCGCTGGGGCGCGGGGTCGGCCGCGAGCGGCATCGACCACGCCGTCACGAGCAGCAGCGGCACGAGACACAGGGCGCGGGCCAGGCTCACCACCAGCGTTCCGGCGAATCGCGGTGCATCACGTTGTGGCAGCGCTCGCACTCGTAGATCGAGAAAGCGACGCGGCCGTGGCAGCGTCCACAGAACTCGCCCTGCAGGATCGCGCCCATGTTGATCGGATTCGCCCCGGCCTGCGGCACGAAGATGGCCGGATGGCAGTTGCTGCAGTCGAGCCACTGGGTGTGTGCCTTGTGCGGGAAGCGCACGTAGGGCATCTCGCGGGTCTCGGCCATGACGATGGTGAAGTCGAGTTCGGCCATCGGGGGCCCGCCTTCGCTGACGGTGGTGCGCGGCGTGACGATGCCGGCCTGCAGCGCCCGCACCCAGTCGATCGATCCCGAGCTGCTGCGCGGGAAACCCTGCAGGGCCTCGTCCGGATCCTGCAGCGTGCCCAGCGCCTCGCTTGCGGGGTCGTGGATGCCATCGGCCTGTTGCGGTTCGGGTGTCACCTCGACGAACTCCAGGCGCGCCTCGCGCAGCGGCGGTCTGAAGGTGCCACGGACCAGGCGGATGTGGAACGACGAGGTGAGCTTGAGGTCGGCGTTCTCGCGCCCGGTGGCGAAGTCGATGCGCCAGGCGTAGGCGTCGTTCCAGTCGGAGGGATCGGATGTCCAGAAGTTCCACGACGGGGTGTTGGGAAACACCTCGACGTTGGTGGCCGGATCGCGACAGGTCAGGTCGACCAGGGTGCGCAGTTCGTCCAGCGTGGGGAGTCGCCAGTCGTCGTGGCCGCCGTAGCTCACCGGCCGCCGCTGCAGGCCGCGCATGGCGTCGTCCCACGAGTTCATCATGTACCAGGCGCGCCCCTCGGTGCAGGTCGTGCCGTCCCAGTGCTGGCCCTGGGCACAGCGCATCCAGGTCAGACCGGTGCTGGTATCGGTCACGGTCCCGTCCGGGTGCAGCTCGAAACGGGCGGTCGGCACGGTCGGCGCAACCCCCGGTTCGCAGACCTGCGCGAGCGGTGCCGTGCTCGCCAGAACGCAGACCAGGGCGAGGCAACAGCCGATCAGGGCTCTCATCGGATACGCGTGCAAGGTTGGACCTGTTCTCACTATACGTCCTATGACCCTTCCGCCCCAAGGTCGTGCGATGCTCGCTGCGGTTGCGTACACCTCGGCGGTCACGGAGAATTTCAGCTCTCCGCACCGCCCTTGCAACCACGACGCCATTTCCAGGAGCCCGGAATGCTGGTCAACGAACTGATGACGCGTTCGCTCTACACCGTCAACGAGAACGACACCCTCGTCCACGCCCGCGAGCTGATGCTCGCGCATCGCATCCGCCACCTGCCGGTGGTCGACGGCGACAACCGCTTCATCGGCCTGCTGACCCAGCGCGATCTGCTGGCCGCGAGCGTCGCACCGCACGAGGACGTGGACCGCGACATGCTCGACACCCTCGAGTCGTCGCGCACGGTGAGCGAGGTGATGAACCGCGAGGTGATCGCGGTCGACGAGCAGACCGAACTGGCGATGGCCGCGGAGCTGCTGCTCGATCACAAGTTCGGCTGCCTGCCGGTGCTGCACGAGGGCTACCTGACCGGCATCGTCACCGAGGCCGACTTCGTCCGGCTCGCCGTCGACCTGATCGCTCGCGATCGCGCGTGACCGGCGCTGCCGGGCGCTGCCCGGCTCCCGCGATGCCCATCCCCTGGCTGCCGCCACAAGACCCCGAGGCGCCGTTCCCGCCCGTCACGAGCGCGCTGCGCAATCCCGACGGGCTGCTCGCGGCCGGCGGCGACCTCGAACCGGCACGCCTGCTGCGCGCTTACCGGAACGGCATCTTCCCGTGGTTCGGCCCCGGCGAACCGATCCTCTGGTGGTCGCCCGACCCGCGCGCGGTGCTCTACCCGGAGCGGTTGCACGTCAGCCGTCGGCTGGCCCGCACGCTGCGCCAGCAACGCTTCGCGATCAGCTACGACACCTGCTTCGCGCAGGTGGTCGCGGCGTGCGCGGCGTCGCGCCCCGAGTCACGCGGCACCTGGATCACGCCGCAGATGCAGGCCGCCTACGCCCGCCTGCACGACCTCGGTCACGCCCACAGCATCGAGGTATGGCGCGACGCGACGCTGGTGGGTGGCCTGTATGGCGTGGCCCTCGGCCGGGTCTTCTTCGGTGAGTCGATGTTCAGCCGCGAGCGCGACGCATCCAAGGTGGCTCTGGCGCACCTCTGCGCACGGCTGCGCCATCTCGGCTTCGGCCTGCTCGACTGCCAGGTGGTCTCGGGTCACCTGACGCGCATGGGCGCCGAGCGGCTGTCGCGCGAGCGCTTCGTCGCGTTGCTCGACGAGCTGGCGGATGCGGCACCGGTGCCGTGGCCGGGTCGGCCGCAACCCGATGAGGCTCCGGCATGAGCGCCCCGCACGACGCGCTGGCGTTCTTCATCAGCCCGCCGCATGACTGCGGCTACCTCGACGACCGCGACGCGGTAACGCTGTTCCTCGACCCGGCGCGGCGGCCCACGATGCCGCTCTACACGCGGCTCGCGCACTACGGCTTCCGGCGCAGTGGGCATCATCTCTACCGGCCGCGGTGTCCGGGCTGCCAGGCGTGCGTGCCGTTGCGAGTGCCGGTCGCCGACTTCACTCCCAACCGCAGCCAGCGCCGCTGCCTGGCGGCCAACCGCGACCTGCGCCTGGAACGTGCCCCGTTCGGCTTCGACGCGGCGCAGTTCGACCTCTACCGACGCTACATGGCGTGGCGCCACCCGGGCAGTTCGATGGACGATCCCGATCCGGAGCACTACCTCGCCTGCTTCGCGAGCAACTGGTGCGACACCGAGGCGCTGAGCTGGTACGACGGCGAGACGCTGGTGGCGGTGGCCATCGTCGACCGCCTCGCCGACGCGCTGTCCGCGGTCTACACCATGAGCGAGCCCGCGGCGGTCCGGCGCGGGCTCGGCAACTTCGCCGTGCTGCGCCAGATCGAGCTCGCGCAGGCGGCGGGACTCGACCGGGTCTACCTCGGTTACTGGATCGGCGCCTGCACGAAGATGGCCTACAAGATCGGCTACCGTCCGCTGGAGTTGTTCGCGGACGGCCGCTGGAAACGTCTCGATCGCGGCGCCCCGGCACCGGCCTGACGGCGCGGAAAAACGCCCTGTGCGCTTGCCTTGCCGGCCATTATGGCGATAATGGCCAGCCTCCGAGGCGCCCTGCGTCCGAGTCCGCTGGAAACTTGATGGCGAAAGAAGACCACATCGAAATGGAAGGCACGGTCGTCGAGACCCTGCCCAACACCATGTTCCGCGTAAAACTGGAGAACGGGCACGTCGTCACCGCCCACATCTCCGGCAAGATGCGCAAGCACTACATCCGCATCCTGCGCGGCGACACGGTCAAGGTCGAACTGACGCCCTACGACCTCAGCAAGGGCCGCATCGTCTACCGTAACCGCTAACAGGCCTGCCGCCGGTCGGCTCAGGCCGGTGCGCTGTCGAACCCGAGCGCCTCGGCCGGCGCGCCGTTGATCGAGAAGCACAGGCCCTCCTCGCCGGCGTCCACCTCGACCTCGCCACCCTGGGCGAGGCGCCCGAACAGCAGCTCGTCGGCCAGCGGACGCTTGATCCGCTCCTGGATCACCCGCCCCATCGGGCGCGCACCCATCTTGCGATCGTAGCCGTGTTCGGCGAGCCACTCGCGCGCGGCCGGGGTCACCTCGAGCGTCACCCCCTTGGCCTCGAGCAGGCCCTCGAGTTCGATCAGGAACTTGTCGACCACGTGGCGCACCGTGTCGCCCTCGAGCGAGGCGAACTGGATGATCGCGTCGAGCCGGTTGCGGAACTCGGGGCTGAACTGGCGCGTGATCGCGGCCATGCCGTCGGTGGCGTGGTCCTGCTCGGTGAAGCCGATCGACGCGCGACTCATCTCGCCGGCACCCGCGTTGGTGGTCATGACGATGATCACGTGACGGAAGTCGGTCTCGCGGCCGTTGGTGTCGGTCAGCTTGCCGTGGTCCATCACCTGCAGCAGCAGGTTGTAGACGTCGGGGTGCGCCTTCTCGATCTCGTCGAGCAGCAGCACCGCGTGCGGGTGCTTGTTGACCGCCTCGGTCAGCAGCCCGCCCTGGTCGAAACCGACGTAGCCGGGCGGCGCGCCGATCAGGCGTGACACGGTGTGGCGCTCCATGTACTCGGACATGTCGTAGCGGATCAGCTCGATGCCCAGCGTCAGCGCCAGCTGGCGGGTCACCTCGGTCTTGCCGACGCCGGTCGGACCGGCGAACAGGAAGGCGCCGATCGGACGCTCGATGTCGCCGAGGCCCGAGCGTGCCATCTTGATCGCGGCGGCGAGCTGATCGATGGCGCCGGCCTGGCCGAACACCACCATCTTCAGGTTGCGCTCGAGGTTGGCGAGCTGCTCCTTGTCCGACACCGAGACCGCCTTCGGCGGGATGCGCGCGATCTTGGCGACCATCTCCTCGACGTCGGCGACGCCGACCGTCTTGCGCCGCTTGGATGGCGGCAGCAGGCGGAATGCGGCGCCGACCTCGTCGATGACGTCGATCGCCTTGTCCGGCAGGTGGCGGTCGCCGATGTGACGGTCGGAGAGCTCGGCCGCGGCGCGCAGCGCCTGGGCCGAATAACGGATCCCGTGGTGCTCCTCGAAGCGGCTCTTGAGCCCCTTGAGGATCTTCACCGTGTCCTCGACGCTCGGCTCGACGACGTCGATCTTCTGGAAGCGGCGCGTCAGCGCGCGGTCCTTCTCGAAGATGCCGCGGTACTCCTGGTAGGTGGTCGAGCCGATGCAGCGCAGTTCGCCCGAGGCGAGCCACGGCTTGATCAGGTTCGAGGCGTCCATCACCCCGCCCGACGCGGCGCCCGCGCCGATGATGGTGTGGATCTCGTCGATGAACAGCACCGAGCCGGGCTTCTTCTTCAGCGCGTCGAGCACCGCCTTGAGGCGCTTCTCGAAGTCGCCGCGGTACTTGGTGCCGGCGACCAGACCACCGAGGTCGAGGGCGTAGATGGTGCTCTCGGCGAGCACCTCCGGCACCTCGCCGTCGACGATCTTCTTGGCCAGCCCCTCGGCGATCGCGGTCTTGCCGACCCCGGCCTCGCCGACCAGCAGCGGGTTGTTCTTGCGCCGCCGACAGAGGATGCGGGTCACCCGTTCGACCTCGAGGTCACGTCCGATCAGCGGGTCGATGCGGCCCTCGCGCGCCTGTGCGTTGAGGTCGGTGGCGAAGCTCTCGAGTGGCGCCTTGCCGCCTTGCGCCTCGTCGCCGTCCTCGTCGGCCTCGCCCGCGGCGCCGTCCGCTCCGGGGCCCTCGTCGTCGAGCTTGGTGATGCCGTGCGAAAGGTAGTTGACGACGTCGAGACGGGTCAGGTTCTGGCGATTGAGCAGGAACACCGCCTGCGACTTCTGCTCCGAGAACAGCGCGACGATGACGTTGGCGCCGGTGACCTCCTTCTGCCCGGAGGACTGCACCTGCATCACCGCGCGCTGCAGCACGCGCTGGAAGCCGACCGTCGGCTGGATGTCGCGCGAGTCGTTGGGCGCCAGCAGCGGGCTGGTCTCGTCGAGGAACGCGTCGAGATCGCGCCGCAGCCGCTCGCGGTCGACGGTGCACGAGTCGAACAGCTCGATCACGGTGGGGTTGTCGAGCAGCGCCAGCAGCAGGTGCTCGACGGTCATGAACTCGTGACGCTTGTCGCGCGCCTCGCGGAAGGCGTCGTTGAGGCTCTGCTCGAGGTCTTTGCTCAGCATCGGGTCACCGTGGGGCCGCTCCGGGGGTTCACGCCTCCTCCATGGTACAGAGCAGCGGATGCTCGTGCTTGCGGGAGTAGGCGTTGACCTGGCCGACCTTGGTCTCGGCCACGTCGTGGGTGAAGACGCCGCAGATGCCCTTGCCACGGGTGTGCACGTGGAGCATCACCTGGGTCGCTTTCTCGCGGTTCATGCCGAAGAACATCTGCAGGATGTGCACCACGAACTCCATCGGCGTGAAGTCGTCGTTGAGTAGCAGCACGCGGTAGAGCGGCGGTCGCTTCAGCTTCGGCCCCGGCAGGCTGCTCGCTAGCGAGTCCTTCGTCGTCCGCACCCGACGCATCCACCCCCGACGCGATCACGTCCACTCTCTCGCCCTCGACGTTCGCTGCGCCGGAGGCCTCCTGCGC
>CBDTVS010000083.1:0-7011 GCA_965364245.1 uncultured Gammaproteobacteria bacterium
CGGATTACACACACGCCGGAGACCTCATAAACAACCGCTGCGGTATCGTCGCTTGACCCGTCGTCAACTACCAGTATTTCATACCGCTCGAGTTCACAGGCATCTAGAATACTGACTAGCTGGCGAAGCGCTGGCGGTGCGCCTCCGCGAAACCGGCCTCGAGCCCCGCACGGTCGGCCATGTCGACCATCAGCGCGGTGTCGGTGCCCATGTAGCGCACGTGTGCCTTGACGGCGACGCGCATGTTGGCGTGGTCGATCTCCTGCGCCTCGAGTTCGTGCATCGCCTCGGCGGTCAGCGCGTCGCCACGCTCCCTGAGCCGCGTGACGGTGACGTCGCTGAGCGGCGCCTCGACCGTCTCCTCGCGCATCGCCCGCACCTCGGCGAGACCCATGCCGTAGGCGGAGAGCACACCGGCCAGCGGGTGGATGAACACCCGGTCCATGCCGAGCGCGTCGGCGACCAGGCAGGCGTGCTGGCCGCCGGCGCCGCCGAAGCAGCAGAGCGTGTACTCGGTGACGTCGTAGCCGCGCTGCACCGAGATCTGCTTGATGGCGTTGGCCATGTTCTCGACGGCGATGCGCAGGAAGCCCTCGGCCACCTCCTCGGGCTGACGCGTCTCGCCGGTGGCCCGGGCGATCTCGTCGGCCAGCGCGACGAAGCGCTCGCGGACCACGTCGCCGTCCATCGGCTGGTCGGCCTCGGGGCCGAACACGTTGGGGAAGTGGCGCGGTTCGATCTTGCCGAGCATGACGTTGCAGTCGGTGACCGCCAGGCCGGTCCGGGGTTGGCGCCGGCCGACTCCGGCCCGACGCGGAAGCGCGCGCCGTCGAAGTTGAGGATCGAGCCGCCGCCCGCGGCAACGGTGTGGATGTGCATCATCGGCGCGCGCATGCGCACGCCGGCCACCTGGGTCTCGAAGGCGCGCTCGAACTCGCCCGCGTAGTGCGAGACGTCGGTCGAGGTGCCGCCCATGTCGAAACCGATCAGTTGGTCGAAGCCGGCCATCTCCGCGGTGCGCACCATGCCGACCACGCCACCGGCGGGGCCCGACAGGATCGCGTCCTTGCCCTGGAACAGGTGGGCGTCGGTCAGCCCCCCGCTCGACTGCATGAACATCAGCCGCGCGCCACCCAGCTCGGAGGCGACGCGATCGACGTAGCGACGCAGGATCGGCGACAGGTAGGCGTCGACCACCGTGGTGTCGCCACGGCTGACCAGCTTCATCAGCGGCGCGACCTCGTGGCTGGTCGAGACCTGCGTGAATCCTAGCTCGCGGGCGATGGCCGCCGCGGCCTGCTCGTGGTCGGGGTAGCGGTAGCCGTGCATGAACACGATCGCGACCGAGCGGATGCCGCTGGCGTAGGCATCGGCGAGCGCGCGGCGCGTTGCCTCGGCATCGAACGCCTCGAGTTCGTCGCCGTGCGCGCCGAACCGCCCGGCGGTCTCGACGACCCGCTCGTAGAGCAGCTCCGGCAGCACGATGTGCCGATCGAACAGCCGCGGCCGGTTCTGGTAGGCGATGCGCAACGCGTCGCCGAAGCCCCGGTTGATCAGCAGCACCGTGCGATCACCCTTGCGCTCGAGCAGCGCGTTGGTGGCGACGGTCGTGCCCATCTTCACCGCGTCGATCTGTTCGGCGGGAATGGTTGCCCCGGCGGGGATGCCGAGCAGGTCGCGGATCCCCTGCAGCGCGGCATCCGGGTAGCGCTCGGGGTTCTCCGAGAGCAGCTTGCCGGTGACGATGGCGCCGTCGGGACGCCGCGCCACGACGTCGGTGAACGTGCCACCCCGGTCGATCCAGAACTGCCACTTGCCGGAGGCGTTGGTATTGGCGGTCGTCACCTTGTCATCCCCTTGCGGTCGTCACGGGTCCCCGTCCGGCAGCGGCCAGGAGACGTACGTTGAAAATACCTCAAGCGAGGGCAACACTGTCACGCCTGCTGCCGATCGGTGCGCCCTGCCCCGCCACCCGACAGCGTGGTCACTCAACGAGGATGCGACATGAAAGCGATCGGCTACCTGGAATCCCACCCCATCGACCACCCCGAGGCACTGCTGGACATCGAACTCGAGCGCCCCGTCCCGACCGGGCACGACCTGCTGGTCGCGGTCCGGGCGATCTCGGTCAACCCGGTCGACACCAAGATGCGCATGCGCGCCGAGGGCGAGAACGGCCGGCACCGTATTCTCGGCTGGGACGCGGTCGGCGAGGTGGTCGCGGTCGGCGACGACGTCACCGCCTACCGGGTCGGCGACCGGGTCTGGTACGCCGGCGACCTGACCCGGCCGGGCAGCAACGCCGAGTTCCAGCTGGTCGAGGAGCAGCTCGTCGGCCGGGCGCCCGGCAGCCTCGCGAACGCCGAGGCCGCAGCGTTGCCACTGACCTCGATCACCGCCTGGGAGCTGCTGTTCGACCGGCTCAAGCTGCCGCGCAAGGGCGCGCCCGGCGCCGACGAACCACGGCGTCTGCTGGTGGTCGGCGCCGCCGGCGGGGTCGGCTCGATCCTGGTCCAGCTCGCCAGGCAACTGACCAACGTCACCGTGATCGGCACCGCGTCACGCCCCGAAAGCCAGGCGTGGGTCACCGAGCTGGGCGCCCACCACGTCATCGACCACCGCCAGCCGCTGCACGAGGAGCTCAAGCGCATCGGCATCGACGACGTGACCCAGGTGATCAGCCTGACCCACACCGAGGACCACTTCGACCACCTCGTCGAGTGCCTGGCCCCGCAGGGGCAGCTGGCGCTGATCGACGATCCCGAGACGCTGCTCGACATCCGCAAGCTCAAGCGCAAGTCGGTCTCGCTGCACTGGGAGTTCATGTTCACCCGCTCGATGTTCCAGACCGCCGATCGCGGGAAGCAGCGGGCGCTGCTCGACGAGGTCGCCGGCCTGATCGATGCCGGCACGGTGCGCACCACCCTAGGCGCCAACTACGGCAGCATCAACGCCGATAACCTGCGCCGCGCGCACCGCGACATCGAGCAGGGCCGCTCGATCGGCAAGGTGGTGCTGGAAGGGTTCGGCTGAGCCCGCGCCCGGCGGCCTCTAGCCTCCGTCGCGCAGCGGATGCTCTTCCGGCAGCTGCCGGGAGATCCAGATCGCCAGCTTGTGACGCATGGCCTGCTGCGACACCTGATCCTCCGGCAGCGGCTGCATGTGTTTGTCATGCACCAGCAGCCGGTAGAGGATCTCTACCTTTTCCTGTGCCGAGTCGGTCGCCTCGAACTGGACCGCCCCGCGACTCTCGGCATAGCGCACGCCGACCTTCAGCGCGAGCTTGAGCAGCTCCGACTCGTTTTTCAGTTTTTTCAACGTCTGTCCTGCAGGGGCCACGTGGTCGAGGAGAAACCGCATCCGGTGCGAAACGGGAAATCACCCGTTCCACCGCCCCACTATAGCCCGTGAGCGAGGCACATCGGGGGTATGACACCGAATCCACCGCGTCATTTGCTGTAGGCTCGGCCCATACCCCGACGCCATTGACCATGGGGTGACATCCCAACAGGAAACCCCCATGCGCCGCGAGATCACCATCTACATCCGCTTCGCCGACAGCGAGACCGCGGCTTCCCTGGAAGACCTCGCGGACTCCTGCTACATCGCCCTCGACGAAATACGCCTGCTCGAACCGCACCAGGGCTACAGCCCGCACTGCGTGATCGCCCAGGGCGAAGAGGCCCAGATCACGGCGTTCACCGAGGCGCTGAGCCAACCGGAATCCGGGTTGAGCGTTGGCCAGGTCAGCGTGAGGGACGTCTAGGCGGGCGACGCCATCGATCCGCCATCACCGCAAGCGCCAGCCCTGGTTTCGCGGCACGTCATGTAACGCGGCCGAACATGGCGATCGAAAGCCCCGGACTGGCCTCCTGATGGGTTCGAGCCGGTCCGCGCATCCACGGTACCGGCTGAGCACTCGGGAGGCGAACGCCATTGAACGGTGCGAGCCAGGCCACGTATGCTGGACACGCGTACACGCTTGTTGGGGACTTTGCCATGGCAAACACCCGTCTTCTCGCCGACCTGGAGAGAGCCCTGGATCTCCTCGAGCAGGTTGACGAAGCCAGCCTGGATTTCGCGCCTGACCCAGAGGTCTCTCCCGACGTTCATGAACTGACGGGAGTCGCCAGGTACCCGTCAGACTCCCATACAGAAAACGTGAAAGCCCGAATCGCCGCCGTCATCGACGCCGGTGACGAGCTGCAACCGCGCGGTCCATCGAGCTACATCGAGAAACTGATCGTCGCCTGCGCCCGTCTCGCACCTCCAAGCGAAGATTGAGGGTGGCCCGACAGGGGTGACGAACGTAGCGCGGATGGACGACCGTCACGGTCAGTAGCGCATGGGGCCAGTCAGGCCGCCACGCGCTGCCCATTACGCCCGACGTCATCTCATGCGTCGAGCACGGTCTGGAAAAGCTCCATCAGCGCTGCTGCGGTCCGGGATGGATCGTGCCGGACCAGCGAATCCGTCGAGGCGATGTCGGCGTACCTGACCAGGGTGTCGAGTCCGCTCAGGGCGGACGCGTCGATCTCGACCGGCTGTGCCTTTTCCGAGCGGTAGCTGGCGAGCAGCGGACCCGGCACCGGGCCCTTGTGGATGAGCAGTGCCGTTGGCAGCCGCCCGGCGTACTCGGCGATGACCTCGACGTGCCGGGAGGCGCTCCAGCCGTCCGTCTCGCCGTGCTTGGTCATCATGTTGACGATCTGGATCAGCGGCGCCGCCGTCTCCTGGATGGCCTGCGGAATGCCGTCCACCAGGAAGTTGGGAACCGTCGACGTGTAGACGTCACCGGGCGCGATGACGATGACATCGGCGCTGCGGATGGCGTCGATGGCCTCGGGGTTCCCTTGCGCGGGCCGTTCCAGGTAGGCCCGACGAATGGGCACATGCGGATCGTGAGGCAGGTGGACGCGGTCGCTCAGACCGCGTCCATCGATGTTCGCCTCGCCATGGATGCGTTCCCCGTTCTCGAGTTCGACCACCAGCTGGGTGTGATCCCAGGTGACGGGGAGCACCCGGCCACGGATCTTCAGGATCTTGCCGATGGCCGAGACCGCCTCCCGCTCCGAACCCAGGGCCCGGGTCAGGGCGAGGATGAACAGGTTGCCGAAATTGCGCCCGGTCAGCGGGGGCTCCGCGAACCTGAACGAGAACAGGTCCCTCAGGATCTCGGACTCCTCGGACAGCGCCACCAGGCAGCGCCGAAGGTCGCCGGGCGGCAGCACACCGAAGGCATCGCGCAGTTCGCCGCTGTCGCCCCCCGAGTCCATCATGCTGACGATCGAGCTGAGCGCCAGCTCCGGTCGTGAACGCAGACCGCTCAGGACAGTGAAACTGCCTGATCCGCCGCCCAGCACGACCACGTTGATCTTGTTCATCTGGAGTGAAGACTAGCGGCAAACCGGCTGCGTTGCCCGCCATGGGCATGACCAAGGCACTCGATTATCACGTAATAGGTACTCTAATCTGCCCGGAATCCACGAATACTAGGCAGCACAGAAAATTCGAGCAGGCGATGCATGGTCAAAGCTACGCCAATAAGCATGCTTATCGATCAGCAGTGAATCGCTGCCCGGTTTTCACTATTCCTATCAGTCGGGAAACAACATGGTCAGGAGAACAATGAAGGGCAACAACCAGTTCGAGGTGCTTTCGGAGTTCATAACGAACGCGCAAATGCAGGCGGCCTCTCAGCCCGTCATGATCAAGGCGCTGCTCGAGAATGGAACCATCGCATCCAGACAAACGCTGGCGCGCTACCTCATGCAGCATGACGTTGCCATGCTTGCTGACTATGAAAGCGTGACCGACAAGATGGTCGGAGGCGTGCCCATCCGAAAAAAGATCGTATCGAAGGAAGGGGCCGTCTATCAGCTCAATGAAGCAGACAAGCTCACGAGCGACCAAAAGCAGGCACTCATCGCCCTGTGTGACGCGAGAATTGGCCAATTCATCGTTGATCGCGGACTACGTGACCAAGAACCACAAGTACTCAAAGCCAGCACCCGCTACAACGTCCTCAAGCGCGCGAACATGCGATGCGAATTGTGTGGCTGCCCCAACACCGTTCGCATGCTTCATGTGGACCAGATCGATTCCGGGCGCAAAGGCGGACCCGACGACATCAAGAACTACCAGGCATTGTGCGAACAATGCCACGAACACAAGGGCCATCGGCATGTCGATGTCGTGCGAGAAAAATCGGTTGCCCCCGATCCCGCCTGCCGCTTCTGCGCAGACCCTTCGTTGAGAAGGCTGTTACAAAACGAGGGAGCATTCGCCCGTGCGGATACTTTTCCAGTCACTCCAGGCCATACGCTGATCATCCCCCACCGTCACGTTGCATCCTATGGCGATCTCTATCCATTCGAAATCGAGCAATGCCATCAGCTGCTCAACAAAATCAGAAAACGCTTAATCAAGGCTGATCCGAGCATCAAAGGCTTCAATATCGGTGCAAACGATGGAATCACAGCGGGCCAAACCATCCTCCATGTTCACATGCACCTGATTCCGCGACGCGAGGGCGATGTCAAAAACCCCCAGGGTGGAGTACGCCACCTAATCTCAGGAAAAGGTCACTACAAGAAAGGCACTCAAGTCAAAGACCACGAATTGAATCATCCGTTGCTCACTTAAAAAGATCACGAAATCGCCCAGCGTGACGCCTTCGGCCTCGCCGCCCAAACCCGCTAAGCGAACCGACTTTCGAATCTGGAGACTTTTGCCCCCTTGGGCGTCTCTAGCGAACCCGTTTCCGGGCCACAAAGCAGCTTCCGCCGGCCCACGTCCCCGCGTGACCGGCTGAATTCTTATGCGCTTTGTGAAGCGAACCGGAGAGAGTCGGCGACATACTTCATCGCCGGCAGGCTCGCAGCGCCTCCCGGGCCAGCTGAGGCTAGTAACAGAGCATGGATCAATACCGCTACCCTACCCCGATCCTCAGCAGTCTGCGCGCGAAATGCAACGAAGAAAGTTGCGCTCCTGTGTCAAAGCGCGCATTAT
>CBDTVS010000084.1:0-6986 GCA_965364245.1 uncultured Gammaproteobacteria bacterium
GGCGGATTAGCGGCGTGCCGCGCCAGCCCGCAGAGTCGTGGGTCTCGAGCGTTGGCTCCGGCAGCAGCGCTAGCCGCAGGCGCGGACCGGTGAAGCGCGGCAGCCCGGCGTCGCGTCGTGCGGGCGGCAGGCCCTCGAGTCGGGCCACGGTGCTGGCGAGTTGCTGGGCGAGCGGCACGCCGATGGCGCGGTAGAAGACCTGCGCTCGGTCGGAGAGCTGGATGCCCAGCGCAACGAGCTGAGCCAGCAGCAGCACCGTGAACAGCGTCAGTGCGAGACGGGCGAACAGCGAGCGCGGCAGCAGGCGCATCGGTCAGCCTGCCACTGCTTCAACGCGCGCCGCGAACAGGTAGCCGGCATGGCGCACGGTCTTGATCAGCTGCGCATCGCGCGGGTCGTCGCGCAGGCGGCGACGCAGGCGGCTGACCTGGACGTCGACGCTGCGGTCGAACGGGGTCGCCTCGCGGCCCTGCAGCAGGTCGAGCAGCATCTCGCGACCCAGCGCGCGGTTCGGTCGCTCGAGGAAGATCTCCAGCAGGCGGTACTCGCCACCGCTGAGCGGCACGAGCGTACCCTCCGGGTCGCGCAGTTCGCGGCGCTGCCGATCGAGCGTCCAACCGGCGAAGCGCAGCCGTGTGCCGACGACCTCTTCGCGGGACAGCCGACCCGAACTGCGTCGCAGGGTGGCGCGGATGCGCGCGAGCAGCTCGCGCGGGTCGAACGGCTTGGCCAGGTAGTCGTCGGCGCCCAGTTCGAGACCGACGATGCGGTCGGTCGCGTCGCCGCGCGCGGTGAGCATGATCACCGGCAACGCGGAGCGGGCGCGCAGCTGGCGGCACAGTTCCAGGCCGTCGTCGCCGGGGAGCATGATGTCGAGCACCACCAGGTCGATGGCCTGGCGCTCGAGTTCGCGCCACATCGCGGCACCGTCGCCAACGGCCGCGGTCCGCAGACCCTGGCGCACCAGGTACTCGCCGAGCAGGTCGCGAATCTCCGGGTCGTCGTCGACGATCAGGATCTGGGGCGATCGTTCCATGCGCGCTGCAGAGTCCGCTTGGGCCGGTCCCGGGGGCTGGGTATGATGACGGCCGTCGGGCCAGTGTAGCAGGGCCCGTCACCATCCCAGGGGTATGCAACCGCGATGATCCGCAAGGCCGTCTTTCCCGTCGCCGGACTCGGCACCCGCTTCCTGCCGGCAACCAAGGCCAATCCTAAGGAGATGCTGCCGGTCGTCGACAAGCCGCTGATCCAGTACGCGGCCGAGGAGGCGATCGCCGCCGGGGTCGACGAGTTGATCTTCGTTACCAGCAGCAGCAAGCGCGCGATCGAGGACCACTTCGACAAGAACTACGAACTCGAGACGGAACTCGACAGGAAGGGCAAAGCCGACATGCTCGCGCTGGTGCGCGGCGTGGTGCCGCCGGGGGTCAACTGCGTCTACGTGCGCCAACCCGAGGCGCTGGGGCTTGGCCACGCGGTGCTCTGCGCGCGCAAGGTGGTGGGCAACGACCCGTTCGCAGTCATCCTCGCCGACGACCTGATCGACGGTGGTGACACGCCGTGCCTGGCGCAGATGGCCGAGCTGTTCGATCGCGAGGGGTGCAGTGTCCTCGGTGTCGAGGAGGTCGCGCACGACGAGACCGATCGCTACGGCATCATCGACGCCGACCCATGCGACGCTGAGAGCTGCGAGCTGCGCGGCATCGTCGAGAAGCCCGCCCCGTCGGCGGCGCCGTCGGCGCTGGCGGTGGTCGGTCGCTACATCCTGACCCCGCGCATCTTCGACCTGCTCGAGCAGGTCAAGCCGGGGGCTGGCGGCGAGATCCAGCTCACCGACGCCATCGCCGCGCTGCTCGCCGAGGAGCGGATCCTCGGCTACCGCTTCAAGGGACGCCGCTTCGATTGCGGCAGCAAGCTCGGCTACCTGCAGGCGACCGTGGAGTACGCGCTACGGCATCCCGAGCTGGCAGGTGATTTCCGCGCCTACCTCGCGGGTCTGCTGGCTCGGGAGTGACGACGGCATGACATCCGCCGACGAGATGTCGAACGGAGAGGGCTGGGTGACCCGGCAGCTGCATGACGCCTACGCCCGGATGGCGGCCACCTTCGAGAGCCTGGGTGCGATCGACGGGCTCGAAGCGGGGCAGCGTCATGTGCTGGAGCGCCGCGTCGCCGGGCTGCTCAATGGCCGTGAGCGCTTCCTGCTCGAGTTCAGGACGACCTGGTCGCCAGCCGCCGTCGACGCGTACCGGCCGCTTGCCGGAGCGCGTGGGGAGGAGGGGCTCCTCGACGAACTGATGCACCTCTTCGGGCTGACCGAACTCACGCTGGTCGACGGCTCCGAGACCCGCGCGCATCTCGAGCGCACCGCTGCCTTCGCGCGCATGCTCGCCGAGGCGCGCGGCGAACCGGAGGCGTATCGAGCTGCGCTCGGTCACGCGGCGCTGATCCATGACGTCGGCCTGGCGGTGGTGCCGGAAGAGCTGGTCGCGAGCCGTGGCCAGGTCGACAGCTACGAAGCGCAACTCGTCGATCTGCACACCCGCATCGGCGCGCTGCTGGTCGAGACCGTCCGGGATCGACTGGGACTCGTCGACGGTCCGTTGGCGATCGGCTGCGACATCGTGCGCTGCCATCACGAACGGTTCGACGGGCTCGGTCCGCAGGGGCTCGCGGGCACGTCGATTCCCTACCCGGCGCGCCTGTTCGCCATCGCCGACGTCTACGACACGCTGCGCCGGGCGCGCCCGCATCGCGACGCGCTCGATCACGCCGCCGCGGTGGTCGCCGTGCAGGCCGGCAACCGTGACGGCAGGGGGCAGTTCGATCCCGAGCTGCTGCCGGCCTTCCTGGCCTGCGCCTCCGAGATCGGTACGCAGTTCGAGCTTCACGCCAACGCCTGAAACCGAAGACGTGCGGAAGGCCACACACTGCTTGTGGCGTTGTCGGTGCGGCGTTAGCATGTCTTGGACCGTTGTCGATTCGGGTCCCCGGCGCGGTCTCTCTTCGTCTCACCGCAGTCGCGGTGGTTCAGGGCGTGTTTTCGGGACCCGCGAGCGACGCATCGTCGGTGGCCTGATGGATATGCAAAACGGTACGGGTGGCCTGGATGGTCACGTCCCCCTGGAACGCATCGAGTCCTGTCTCGACCACCTCGCCGACTCCCTCGAATCCCTGGCCGGCATCGCCGTGCTCGATGAGAGCCAGGCCAGCGCGGTCAAGACCGCCATCCAGCCGCTGATCGACGACCGCAAGGGTTTCGTCACCGATTTCGCGGCGGCCTTCACCCGCGAAGAGCTGCTGGCCTACCGTGCCGCGCACCGCAGCTTCGCCGACGAGCCCGGCGACGCGCAACGCGACATCGATGACGCCATGCTCGACGAGGCGTTGCACTACTTCGCGCTGCTGCGCCTCGGGCAGGAGTGCGAGGCGGACAGTGCCGGCCACCTGCAGCGCACCTCGGACTACTGCCGCCACTTCGCCGATCACCTCGCTTGCGATGCGCTGTTCGTGGAGGATCTGGTCTACGCGGCGCGTCTGCACGACGTCGGCCTGATCGCGGTCCCGCGCGAGGTCCTCGACAAGCGTGGCGTGATCGACAACTACGAGCGCATCCTGCTCGATACCCATACTCGCGCCGGTGCCTATCTCGTCAACAGCATCATCGACCGGCTGCGGCTCGATGACGGCCCGCTGCTCGCTGCGCACGACATCGTGCTCTATCACCACGAGCGACACGACGGCTACGGCGTGCTTGGGCTGCGTGGCGCATCGATTCCCTTCGCGGCCCGGGTCTTCCAGTTCGCCGATGCCTACGACGCCCTGCGCCGGCCGCGACCGCATCGCCCGGCACTGACGCACGACGAGGCCGTGGCCACCATGCTCGCGGCCAACGCCGATGGCGTGGCCCAGTTCGATCCCGAACTGATCGGCGCATTTCGCGACTGTGCCGACGACTTCGCACGCATTCACGACGCGGCCTCCGCGCGTCACCCGGACTGACCCGGTCGCGGCATCAGCCTCCTGCCGGGCGCATGGTTGCATGAGCCCCGTGGCTGTCCGCACAATAGCCGCATGACCCACGACGCGTTTCCGATCACCCGTCGCCGCCTGTTGCAGGCCGGTGCCGGTCTCGCCGCGGCCGGCGCGCTGCCGTCCCGCCTGCTCGCCGCGCCGACGCGCGACTACGCGCTGACCCTCGCCCCGGGCGAGATCCAGCTCGCCGATGCGCCGTTTCCTAAAACCGGCGTCTGGGCGATCAACGAGCAGGTGCCCGGACCGCTGCTGCGCTGCACGCAGGGCGAGACCATGCGCGTGGCGGTGCAGAACAACCTGGTCCAGCCGACCACGGTGCACTGGCACGGGCTGCGCATCGCCAATGCTATGGACGGGGTGCCGCTGTTGACGCAGCAGCCGATCATGCCCGGCCAGTCGTTCAACTACGAGTTCACCCCGCCCGACGCAGGCACCTACTGGTACCACTCGCACGTCAATACCGGGGAGCAGGTGGATCGCGGCATCTACGGCGTGTTGATCGTCGACGAGCCGCGTCCGCCGATGGTCGATCGCGACGTGGTCTGGGTACTCGACGACTGGCGCCTCGACAACGGGGCGCAGATCGTCGACGACTTCGACAACCATCGCGACTTCGCCCGCGCCGGCCGGCTCGGCAACACCATCACCGTCAACAGTCGCATCTCCGAGGACTTCGCGGTGCGCAGCAACGAGCGCATCCGCCTGCGCCTGGTCAACGCGGCCAACGCGCGCGTGTTCTCGCTGCAGTTCCGCGACCTCGATCCGTGGATCATCGCCTACGACGGCCAGCCGGTGGCGCCGGTCAGGCCCCACGGAGGACTCGTCCAGATCGGCCCGGCCCAGCGCGTCGACCTGATCATCGACATGACCGGTGCTCCGGGCACGCGCAGCTCGGTGCTCGACACCTACTATCCGCAGGCCCCGTTCCGGCTCCGCGACATCGTCTACGGCGACCAGGCCGCGCGTTCGGCGCCACTCGACGAGCGCATGCGTCTCGATGCCAACCCGCTCGAGACCCCGAACCTCGCCGAGGCGAAGAGTTATGACGTCGTCCTCGACGGCGGCGACCTCGGGGACCTCAACCGCGCCGAGTTGCGCGGCCAGATCGCCGGCATGGCGCAGCTGGTGATGATGGGCAAGATGTGGGCGATCAACGGCGTGGTCGGCTACCGCATGGACATGCCGCCGCAGTTCACCTTCAAGCGCGGCGAGACGGCGGTGCTGCAGTTCCGCAACCACTCGGCCTGGCCGCACCCGATGCACATGCACGGCCACCACTTCGAGGTGCTCAGCCACAGCGGCCAGTCGCACCGTGTCGGACTCCGTCTCGACACCGTCCTGTTGGGCCCGGGCGAGGAGGCCAAGGTGGCGTTCGTCGCGGACAACCCGGGCGACTGGATGTTCCACTGCCACATCCTCGGCCACGCCGAGGCGGGCATGTCGGCGGTGGTGCGGGTGGTCTAGAACGCGGGCGAAGTCGGCCATCCGGCCGACTCCCGGGAGATCAGCCGGGGATCGACAGTCCCATCATCTGCAGCGAGCGCACCAGGCGCTTGTTCGCCTCTTCCATGGTCTGGATCGCGGCCTCGTACTGGCCGGCGGCGGCCTGGCTCTCGGCATCTGCACGCAGTTTCGCGCCCTCGTCGGCGTAGCGCTGGGCCAGCTTCAGCGCCTGTTCGCTGAGCTCGGACGAACTGCGCATCTGGTCGACCAGCATCGTGTAGCTCTGGTGCCGGTTCTGCTCGTAGCGGTACTCGTCCGCCGGGGTGCGAAAGTCGAGCCTGTAGACCACGGTCTCGTTCTCGCGCACGCGGGTCAGTGCGCCGACCGCCATGCCGTACGCCTCCTTGAGACGGTTCTGCGCGGTCTGTGGCTCGCCGTTCTCCTCGAGGTAACGGCTCTCGTCGAGCAGTTCGTTGACCCGGCCCCGGTTCAGCAGACCGGAGGCTGCCGGACCCTTTTCGAGCAGCGCCTGGTCGAAGGCCTGGAGGTACGAGGTGATCTCCTCGCGCAGCCCGTCGTTCTGCTGCTTGATCTGGTCAGCTCCGGCGCTCTTGGCGCGCAGCGTGTCCAGCGCCTCGGTGTAGGCGCGGAAGGCCTCGGTGAGCCGCTCGCTGGCGATCGCCATGTCGCCACGGTTGTAGGACTGCAGCGCCTGGTCGCCGCGCTCGCGGGCGCGGCCGAGGAGTTCGATGGCCGCCGCGTTGTCGCTGCCGGCGATCTTCTGCGCGCTGTTCGAATCGAGGTAGCGCTGCAGCAGCTCGAGCTTCTTGGCCACCGCGATCGCCTGGTTGGGATCGGCGCTCTGGGCATTGAGCGCGGCCGGCAGCAGGGCGAGGCAGGCGGCGATGCAGAGCGCACCTAGCAACCGGGTGCGCGACAGGCGGGGTGGGGCCGGTGCTGCGTGACCGCTCATCGTGTGCATTATCCCTCTGACGTATGCGAGGGCAAGCGCAATGCCGCTGACGTGGTCTCTTCGACGCCTACGACCGGGAATCGCCGGAGCTGCTGGCGCGTCTTCGCGCGCTGGCACGCTGACCGGACTCAAGCGCAGAAGGCCCGCAGATCCTCCAGGAAGCGGTCACGCTGCCACAGGTGAGGCGAGTGGTCGGTTCCTTCGTAGACGTGCAGTCGCGCATCGGGGATCGAGCCACGCACGTACTCGGCCAGCTCCACGCTGTAGAAGTGGCTCGCGTCGCCGTGCACGAGCAGCGTCGGCACGTCGATCCTCGGCAGCACGTCGCGGTAGTCGGCACGGGTCAGGCTCTTCCAGACGTCGATCAGCGGACCCGGCTCGAGACGCTGGAGGTAGTCGCGGATCCGGCCGAGGCTCGGGTCGTTGTCGGCATGCGCCGCCCGGGCACGCGGGTTGTTGCCCTCACCGACCAGGCCCAACACGGCCTCGCTGAAGTCGTCCTCGAGGCGGGCCATGAAACCGTCGCTGCGCGAGG
>CBDTVS010000085.1:0-6920 GCA_965364245.1 uncultured Gammaproteobacteria bacterium
ACCTTGCTGAACTGGCTCTTGCAGATCGCGCAGATCGCCGCCATGTGGGTGACGCCGTGGTCGTCGACGACCTGCTTGAGCGCCTGCATGCGTGGCATCGCGCCCTTGGCGCGCAGTTCCAGCAGGTCGTCGGTCAGCAGGCCGCCACCGCCGCCGCAGCAGAAGGTGCGGTCGCGGATGGTCTCGTCGGCCATGTCTACGAAGCGGTTGACCGAGGCGCGGATCACCGCGCGCGGGATCTCGAACTGGCCGCCCGGCATGTTGCCCATGCGCGAGGCGCGGGCGACATTGCACGAGTCGTGGAAGGTGACGACCTTGTCGTCGTTGGCCGACGGATCGAGGTTCAGCGCGCCGCGCTGGATCAGATCGTTGGTGAGCTCGCAGATGTGCTGCGGCACCGGGTAGCGGCTGTCGAGGAAGTCGAACGGGCCGGCCAGCGTGTTCAGGAAGCTGTAGGCGACGCGCCAGGCGTGGCCGCATTCGCCGAACACGATGCGCTTGACGCCTAGGTCCAGCGCGGCCTGGCGGATGCGCTGCGACACCTTGCGCATGTTCTCGTAGTTGCCGATGAACATGCCGAAGTTGGCGGCTTCCGAGGCGTATGAGCTGACCGTCCAGCTGATGCCCGCCTGGTGGAAGACCTTGGCGTAGCCGATCAGGCCGTCGATGTGCGGTTCGGCGAAGAAGTCGGCGGACGGCGTGACCAGCATCACCTCGGCGCCCTGCACGTCGACCGGCAGCTTCACGTCGATGCCGGTATCGTCCTTGATGTCCTCTTCGAGGCCCTCGAGCGTATCGATCAGCGCCGGGCCGGGGAGGCCGAGGTTGTTACCGATCTTGTGGACCTTGCCGATGATCTCGTTGCAGTACTTCTGGCCCTTGCCGACCGCGTCCATGATGTCGCGCGCGGCCATCGAGATCTCGGCGGTGTCGATGCCGTAGGGGCAGAACACCGAGCAGCGGCGGCACTGCGAGCACTGGTGGAAGTAGTTGTACCACTCGTCGAGCACCTCCTCGGTGAGGTCGCGCGCCCCGACGAGTTTCGGGAAGTGCTTGCCGGCGAAGGTGAAGTAGCGGCGGTAGACGCTGCGCAGCAGGTCCTGGCGGGCGACCGGCATGTTCTTCGGGTCGCCAGTGCCGAGAAAGTAGTGGCACTTGTCGGTGCAGGCGCCGCACTTGACGCAGCTGTCGAGGTAGACCTTGAACGAGCGGTACTTGCCGAGCAGCTCGCCCATCTTGTCGATCGCCACCTGCTGCCAGTCGTCGACCAGTTCGCCGGGGAAGCCGAGCTTCTCCTGGTGATCGGCCTTGGCGACGAACGGGCCGACGCCGAGCATGGCGTCGGGCTGCAGGACCGGAATCTCGAGGTTCGGTCCGAGCTTCGGCAGGTCGAAGTCGAGCTTGGCCACGGCGTTCCTCAGCGGTTCTCGAGCTCGGCGGCCCAGGGCGCCAGGTGGCGGCGCTCACGCGGGTCGTCGGCCTGGTTGCGGCTCGGGCTGAAGAACACCCCGGGGGCGTGCAGCAGCTTGCTGAACGGAAACGCGATCATCAGCGCCAGCACCAGGGTCAGGTGCAGCAGCAGCAGCGGGTCGGTCGGCAGCGGCTGCCAGTCGAAGACCAGCAGGCCGAGGAAGAAGGCCTTGACCGCGACGATGTCGGTGTGGGCGACGAACTTCATCGCCAGGCCGCTCGCGCCGATCAGGATCAGCAGCAGCAGCCAGAGGTGATCGGAGGGGGCGCTGATGTAGCGCACCCGCGAGACGGCGAAACGCCGCAGCCAGAGCATCGCCAGCGCGCCGACCATCGCCAGACCGGCGTAGATGCCGAACGGCTGGATCAGCTGCACCGGCAGCCAGACCGGCTCGGTGAAGTAACGCAGGTGACGCGCCAGGACCACGGCCAGGGCGACGTGGAAGGCGAAGCCGAACAGCCAGATCCACTTGTTGGAGCGGAACAAGCTGCGGAACAGCAGCACCTCCTCGGCCATGCGCACGACCACGCCGGAACGGGTGGTCGGGGCCGGCGTGGTCGGGATCTTCAGCGGCGCCGGGGTGCGCGCGTAGTCGGCGATGCGGTAGAGGAGGCCGAACACCAGCACCGCCGCCGCGACGTAGAACGCGAGCGCGAAGAGGATGCTGGTTGCCGACATGCGCAGACCTCCCGTCAGGGCAGGGGATCGGGGGACGCGAACGTCCCCGTCTTCCTCGAATGCCTCAGATGCAGCCGGTCGGCTTCGGCAGGCCGGCGATCTTGCACGCCTGCTTGGCCGGGCCGTACGGGAACAACTCGTAGAGGTACTTGCTGTTGCCCTTCTCCGGGCCGAGCTTCTTGCCGATGGCCTTGGTCAGCACGCGGACCGCCGGGGCGATCTGGTACTCGTCGTAGTACTCGCGCAGGAAGTTGACCACCTCCCAGTGGTTCTCGGACATGTCGATGCCCTCTTCCTTGGCCAGGATGTCGGCAACGCTCTCGTCCCAGTCGGAGAGGTTGACGATGTAGCCTTCCTCGTCGGTTTCGATGCTCTTGCCGTTGACTTCAATGCTCATTGCTTACGCCTCCTCGCTGCGGGTCTCGCAGATTGATTCAGAGCCAGGACTGGACGCCGTCGTTGGCGGCCACCAGATCGACGAAACCGTCGTAATCCACCACGCCGATGCCGTCAAGCACCTTGTCGGCGACGCCACGTGCCGCGGCGTCGGCGCCGAGCACACAGACGGTGCGGTCGGCCAGTGCCGCGCGTACCGCATCGCTGACCCGGCTGCCGTCGAGGGCGCCGTAGACGCCATCCTCGATCAGCAGGATGGTCGCGCCCGGCTTGGCTACGCGCAGGCAGCTCTCCAGGCTGGTGGTCGTGAACGGGGACTTGTTGACGATGTGCAGCATTTCTCGCGCCCCCTCAGAAGTTGAAGACCACGTCCTGCTCCACGAGCAGGTCGGCGATCTCGTCGCGGCTGACCAGGCGGATCGAGTCCTTCTCGGCCCAGTCCTCGTTCTCGTCCTCCCACACCAGGTGCTGGAGGTCGTCGAGGCTCAGCCCGCGCTCGGCGAGCGCGTCCTTGTCGACGTAGATCTTGTTGACGTCGTAGTCACCGAGGGCGCTGTAGGTCGCGCTGAAGTTCTTCATCCCGATGCCCTTGGTGTCCATCCCCTTGACCAGCTGGTAGACGCCGTCGTCCATGAACAGCAGGCTGACATCCTGCTCGAACGCGGCGCCGATCAGCACCACCTCGAGCGACTCCCAGGCGTAGATCGTGCCGTAGGGCGCCTTGCGGTTGACGTAGAGGAATTTCTTGGTTGTGCCGGCTTCTGACATGTTCCCTTCTCCCCGCTCAGTCGCCGAACACGACGAGGCGGTCGGCCTGGATGCCGGCCTCGATCAGCTGGCCCAGTCCCGAGATGCGGAATCCCGGGGCGACGTTGTGCCCGTCCTTGCCGTGGCGCTTCTGCTCGTCCTCGTCGACCAGGCCGCGGCGTTGCGCGGCGGCGACGCACAGCACCAGGTCGAGACCGTGCTCCTGCGCGAGCTCGCTCCAGCGCTTGACGACGTTGCGGTCGTCCTGCGGCGGGGTCGTGAAGTCGGTGCCGTTCTGCACGCCGTCGTGGTAGAAGAACACGCGAAAGATCTCGTGTCCCTTGGCCAGCGCGGCCTTGGTGAAGAAGTACGCGGAGTCCGACGCCTGGTGCGTGTAGGGCCCCTCGTTGACCATGATGCCGAATTTCATCCCTGGCTCTCCGTCAGTGCACGTCAGAAGTGGATGTGCGCCGACGCGTTCAGGCTGTTACGCGCGCCGCGCCAGTTGTCGATGTGGTACTTGGTGAACGGCAGCTCGGTGATCTCGAAGAAGCGCTTCCAGCCGATGCGGTCGATCCACTCGTTGACGCGCTCGTAATCACGCGCGTCGGTCTTGTAGGCGTGCAGGATCTTCTTCACCACGTCGGCGACCTCCGGCCAGCGTGGCGGGTTGTTCGGCAGGCCCGAGGCGACCAGCTTGTGGAAGGTCGGCTTGGAACGGGCGTTGGAGTTCTTGCCACCGACCCAGATCGCGATCTTGGTGTACTCGGCGTCGTTGATCTGCATGGGCGGGCAGGGCGGGAAGCAGGCGCCGCAGCACATGCACTTCTTCTCGTCGACCTCGAGCGAGGGCTTGCCGTTGACCATCGCCGGGCGGATCGCCGCGACCGGGCAGCGCGCGACCACCGACGGGCGCTCGCAGACGTTGGCGACGAGGTCGTGATTGATCTTCGGCGGCTTGGTGTGCTGCACGTTGATCGCGATGTCGCCCTGGCCGCCGCAGTTGATCTCGCAGCACGAGGTGGTGATGCTCACGCGGTTCGGCATCTGCTCGTTTTTGAACTCGTCGTAGAGCTCGTCCATCATCGCCTTGACCACGCCGGAGGCGTCGGTGCCGGGGATGTCGCAG
Source organism: uncultured Gammaproteobacteria bacterium (assembly GCA_965364245.1). Taxonomy (GTDB): domain Bacteria; phylum Pseudomonadota; class Gammaproteobacteria; order QNFN01; family QNFN01; genus QNFN01. The sequence goes on from CBDTVS010000085.1 coordinate 4,422, forward strand.
TGCAGCCAGCCCTGGGTGTGGGAGATCATCTTCACCGAGTTGCCGGTGCCGCCGACCGGGAAGCCGGCCGCCTCGGCGGCCTCGATCAGCGGGTCCACCTTGGACTGGTCGGTGACCAGCATCTCGACGTTGCTGCGGATCGTGAAGCGCAGGTGGCCATCGGCAAACTCGTCGGCGAGTTCGCAGATCTTGCGGATCGTGTACACGTCCATCTGACGCTGGGTGCCGAAGCGCACCGTCCACACCTCGGTGCCGTCCTGGGCGACGTGGTGCAGTACCCCGGGGCGCAGGCGGTCGTGCCATTTCCACTTGCCGTACTGCTCGCGCATCGTCGGGTGGAGGTACGGGGTAACGTCGACCACGCCACTCTCGACGGGCGGACGCGGTTTGTGGGTTTCTGCCTGTGCCATGCTTCGGTCTCCTCGGTGACTGCCTGCTGATGGAGCGGGTCGGGGGTCAGCCCGCCCGACGCTGCTCCCACTTGCGAGCTTCCTCTTGCCACCCGTCGGTCCGCACGTAGGGATTGGTCCGCGGGTGATTGATCATGTTCGGGTCGATCTCGAGCCCGACGCCCTCCAGGAAGTTGGCCAGGCCGATACGCTCGATCATCTCGCCGCAGCGCTCGTGCTCGAGCGCGTTCTCGGCGAAGAAGTCGATGCAGCGGCCGGCGAGTTCCTCGAGCGCGTCGAAGTCCTCCTGGCTCTCCATCTTCATGAACGGTACGACCATGGTGCCCATCAGGTCGCCGATCTTGAGCGTGCGCTTGCCGCCCATCAGCACGCTGACACCACGCTCCTTGCCGGGGGAGAGCGCCTTGGTCATGACGTTGATGCAGTGCATGCAGCGCACGCAGTCACCGTTACGCACCTCGAGGCTGTCGTCGTCCTTGAGGGTCAGCGCATTGGTCGGGCAGCGGCTGATGACGTTGTCGATCACGTACTCGCGACCCTTGGCGGCGACGTAGGCCTTGACCTCGCCCTGGTCGACCTGCATCTCGTCCTTCCAGGTGCCGATCACGGCGAAGTCGGAGCGCTGGATCGAGTTCATGCAGTCGTTCGCGCAGGCCGAGAACTTGAACTTCCACTTGTAGGGCAGCGACGGGCGGTGCATGTCGTCGAGGAAGGCGTTGATCAGCTGGCGGTTCGCCTTGTGCGTGTCGTAGCAGGCGTTCTCGCAGCGGGCCATGCCGACGCACGAGCAGGCGGTGCGCAGCGCGGGGCCGGCGCCGCCCATGTCGAAGCCCATGGCATTGATCTCTTCCCAGGCCGGCTGCACGTTGTCGGTCGAGCAGCCCTGCAACATGATGTCGCCGGTCTGGCCGTGCAGCGCGATCAGGCCCGAACCCCACTTCTCCCAGATGTCGCAGAACTGGCGCAGCGTGGAGGTGTCGTAGTGCCAGCCCGGGGGCGGCATGATGCGCAGGGTATGGAACTCGGACGATTCCGGGAACTTGTCAGCGACCTCGGAGAAGCGCGGAATCACGCCGCCACCGTAGCCGAGCACGCCGACCGTACCGCCCTTCCAGTAGCCCAGGCGGGTCTCGTAGGAGTGCTCGAGCTGGCCGAGCAGGTCGATCATCATCGGGTTGTCGTCGGTGGCCAGGCGCTTCAGGCCGCTGATGAAGCTAGGCCAGGGGCCATTCTCGAGCTCGTCGAGCATCGGGGTTTCGTGGTGCTGGGGCATGCCTCTCTCCTGTCTGTCTTTGCGACCCCATCCCTGGCGGGCTGGCGAGGTCGTCCCGGTACGTTGTTCTATGGTGTTTGTCATGCGGTCCCAGTAGACTCTATGCCGTTACATGCGAATATACTGAAACAGTGATTCGTACCGTGACGACCACCATACTGAGTGGCCCTAAGACGGACAATATCACCCGTTGGTATGTGCGCCGCAGAAGGTGCTATCCCATTCGAGATAGGGCCAGTTAATGGGCCCATATCGTCAGCCTTGAGAGGCACTTGCGAACGCCCCGTGGTGGGGCGTTAAGCTGCATGCCAGAAACGGCGCATTTGAGACGGCAAGTGCCTCGACCACGGAGTAGACATCGATGAGCAGCGAACTGGGCAGCACCGAGATCGACCGCTTCAGCGCGCCTTACGGCAAGGAGGTGGTCGTCGAGGAGGTGCGCTACGACAACGGCTTCAAGCTGCTGCGCATGCGCATCCGCGAGGCGCGCCGCTTCACCATCGTCGACCTCGACCACGAGACGGCTCGCCACTGGGGCCAGCTGCTCGCCGACTGGGGGCAGGCACAGGCCGCGGAGATCGAGGGGCTCGATGCCGATGGCGGTTGAGCTCGATCGGCTCTGCCCACGGCCGCCGCGGAGGCGCGGGTGAGCGGTTTCTGGCAGGAGGAGCAGGACGACGATCTGCCGCCGGCGGTCGCCGACGACGTCGTCGACCTGGTGTTCGCGGTACGCGGCCGCACGCTCCCTTCCGACCATGCCTGGGCACTGGCAGGGGCGGTAGCGCAGGCGTTGCCGTGGTTCGCTGACGAGTCTGA
>CBDTVS010000086.1:0-6910 GCA_965364245.1 uncultured Gammaproteobacteria bacterium
ACCGCGGAGGCGCTGCTGTACGGGATCCTGCAGCTGCAGAACAAGATCCGCAACACCAACACCATCGCCCGCTGAGAGTTCCACGATGACCGATTCAGCAAACCGGCTGGCCGAGCACGCACGCGAACTCCTCGGCGACAAGATCGCCGAGTGCATCGTCGACCGCGGCGAGGTCACGCTGGTCGTGCCCCGCGACCAGCTCGTGGCCGCCTGCACCCAGCTGCGCGACGCCGGCGGACTCGGCTTCGAGGAGCTGATCGACGTGTGCGGCATCGACTACGCCGACTACGGCGTCGACGAGTGGGACACCGACGGTGCCCAGGACAGCGGTTTCAGCCGCGGAGTCTCGCGCGAGGCCGCCAGTCACGCTGGCCAGGCGCATCCGCATCGCTTCGCCGCGGTCTATCACCTGCTGTCGGTCAGCAACAACCAGCGCATCCGCGTGCGCTGCTACGCCGAGAATGACGAGCTGCCGGTCGTCGACTCGCTGATCGGCGTGTGGCGCTCCGCCGACTGGTTCGAGCGCGAGGCGTTCGACCTGTTCGGCATCGTCTTCGAGGGTCACCCGGACCTGCGCCGTCTGCTCACCGACTACGGCTTCATCGGTCACCCGTTCCGCAAGGATTTCCCGCTCAGCGGGCACCTCGAGATGCGCTACGACGCGACCCGGGGACGCACCGTCTACGAGCCGGTGACCATCGAGCCGCGCGTGACCCAGCCGCGCATCATCCGCGAGGACAACCGCTACACGCCCGGTGCCGACGATGCCTGAGATCCGCAACTACACGCTGAACTTCGGTCCGCAGCACCCTGCAGCGCACGGCGTGCTGCGCCTGGTGCTGGAGATGGACGGCGAGGTGATCCAGCGCGCCGACCCGCACATCGGCCTGCTCCACCGCGGCACCGAGAAACTCGCCGAGACCAAGCCGTTCAACCACAGCATCGGCTACATGGACCGCCTCGACTACGTGTCGATGATGTGCAACGAGCACGCCTACGTCATGGCGATCGAGAAGCTGCTCGGCATCGAGGTCCCGCTGCGCGCGGAGTACATCCGCACCATGTACGCCGAGATCACGCGCATCCTGAACCACCTGATGTGGATCGGCGCGCACGGCCTCGACCTCGGTGCGATGACCGTCTTCCTGTACGCATTCCGTGAGCGCGAGTACCTGATGGACGCCTACGAGGCGGCCTCAGGGGCGCGCATGCACGCCGCCTACTTCCGTCCCGGTGGCGTCTACCGCGATCTGCCCGAGCGGATGCCGCAGTACCAGCCGTCGAAGTGGCACAACGCGAAGGAGACGGCGGAGCGCAACGTCGACCGCCAGGGCTCGCTGCTCGACTTCCTGGAACAGTTCACCGAGCGCTTCCCGACCAACGTCGACGAGTACGAGACGCTGCTCACCGACAACCGCATCTGGAAACAGCGCACCGTCGGCATCGGCGTGGTCACGCCGGAGCAGGCGATGCAACTCGGCTTCACCGGGCCGATGATCCGCGGTTCGGGCATCGCCTGGGACCTGCGCAAGAAGCAGCCCTACAGCGTCTACGACCGGGTCGATTTCGACATCCCGGTCGGCGTGACCGGCGACTGCTACGACCGCTACCTGGTACGCATCGAGGAGATGCGCCAGTCGAACCGCATCATCCGCCAGTGCATCGACTGGCTGCGCGCCAACCCGGGCCCGGTGATGGCCGACGACCACAAGGTCGCCCCGCCACCGCGCCTCGAGATGAAGGAGTCGATGGAGGCGCTGATCCATCACTTCAAACTGTTCACCGAGGGCTACACCGTGCCTGCCGGCGAGGTCTACCAGGCGGTCGAGCACCCGAAGGGGGAGTTCGGCATCTACCTGGTCTCGGACGGCGCCAACAAGCCCTACCGGCTGAAGATCCGCGCGCCCGGTTTCGCCCATCTCGCCGCGATGGACGAGATGGTGCGCGGCCACATGCTGGCCGACGTGGTCGCGGTGATCGGCACGCAGGACATCGTCTTCGGGGAGATCGACCGCTGATGGCCGACAACCAGACCGAACTGCTCTCCGCCGCGTCGTGCGCGGCGATCGACGTCGAGCTCGCCAAGTATCCGACCGACCAGCGTCAGTCGGCGGTGATGGCCGCGCTGACCATCGTCCAGGACGCCAACGGCGGCTGGCTGACCCGTGAGCTGATGGACGCCGTCGCCGACTACCTCGGCATGCCGTCCATCGCCGTCTACGAGGTCGCGACCTTCTACTCGATGTACGAGCTCAAGCCGGTCGGACGCCACAAGCTGTGCGTCTGCACCAACATCTCGTGCCTGCTGCGCGGTTCCGAGGAGGTCGTCGCGCACCTCAGCGAGCGGCTCGGCATCGGCCTCGGCGAGACCACGCCCGACGGACGGATCACGCTCAAGGAGGTCGAGTGCCTCGGCGCCTGCGCCAACGCGCCGATGCTGCAGCTCGGCGACCGTTACGTCGAGGACCTGACGCCGGAGAAGCTCGACCAGCTGCTCGAGGGCTTGGAGTAGGGCATGGCCAACGAAGTCTGTTTCCGCACCCGTCACCTCGACCAGCCGCACACGCTGGAGAGCTACCGCTCGGTCGGTGGCTATAAGAGCTGGGAACGCATCCTCAAGGGCGAACTGACCGCCGAGAAGATCATCGACGAGCTCAAGGCGTCGGTGCTGCGCGGCCGTGGGGGTGCGGGTTTCCCGACCGGCCTCAAGTGGAGCTTCATGCCGCGCACCGCGCCCGGCCAGAAGTACATCCTGTGCAACTCCGACGAGGGCGAGCCGGGCACCTGCAAGGACCGCGACATCCTGCGCTACAACCCGCACCAGGTGGTCGAGGGCATGGCCATCGCCGGCTTCAGCATCGGCGCGACGCTCGGTTACAACTACATCCGTGGCGAGTTCGTCGAGCCGATCGAGCGCTTCGAGGCGGCGGTCGAGGAGGCGCGCGCGGCCGGCCTGCTCGGCAAGGACATCGGCGGCTCCGGTATCGACTTCGACATCCACGTCCATCGTGGTGCCGGCGCCTACATCTGCGGCGAGGAGACCGCCCTGATCGAGTCGATCGAGGGCAAGAAGGGCCAGCCGCGCTTCAAGCCGCCGTTCCCGGCCGGCTACGGCCTGTACGGCAAGCCGACCACGATCAACAACACCGAGAGCCTCGCCTCGGTACCGGTGATCCTGGAGCAGGGCGGCGAGTGGTTCCTGAACCTCGGCAAGCCCAACAACGGCGGCGTCAAGCTGTTCTCGGTCTCCGGCCACGTCAACAAGCCGGGCAACTTCGAGATCCCGATGGGCACGCCCTTCGCCGACCTGCTCGAGATGGCCGGCGGCGTGTGGAAGGGTCGCAAGCTCAAGGCGGTGATCCCGGGTGGCTCGTCGACGCCGGTGATTCCCGGCGAGCAGATGCTGGAGCTGACCATGGACTACGACAGCATCGCCCAGGCCGGGTCGATGCTCGGCGCCGGCTCGGTCATCGTCATGGACGAGACCACCTGCATGGTCAAGGCGCTCGCGCGCATGAGCTACTTCTACTTCGAGGAGTCGTGCGGCCAGTGCACGCCGTGTCGCGAGGGCACCGGCTGGCTGTGGCGCGCGGTGCAGCGCATCGAGGACGGCAAGGGCCGCCCCGAGGACCTCGAGCTGCTCGACGACGTGGCCGGCAAGATCCAGGGCCGCACCATCTGCGCGCTGGGCGACGCCGCGGCGATGCCGGTGGCGAGCTTCATCAAGCACTTCCGCGACGAGTTCCAGTACCACATCGACCACCGCCGCTGCCTCGTCGGCAGCGCGGCGGCGTGATCCGCCCGGGACGGGGCCAAGAGCCATGGCAGACGACTCCAAGGTAACCATCCAGGTCGACGGGCGTGCCGTCGAGGCGCGCAAGGGCGCGATGCTGATCGAGGCCACCGACGCGGCCGGGATCGACGTGCCACGCTTCTGCTATCACAGCAAGCTGTCGGTCGCCGCCAACTGCCGCATGTGCCTGGTCGAGGTCGAGAAGGCGCCGAAGCCGCTGCCCGCCTGCGCGACCCCGGTCACCGACGGCATGGTCGTGCGCACCAATTCGCCGCTGGCGCGGGCGGCGCAGAAGGGGACCATGGAGTTCCTGCTGATCAACCATCCGCTCGACTGCCCGATCTGCGATCAGGGCGGCGAGTGCGAGCTGCAGGACGTCGCCATGGGTTACGGCGGCGACGTCTCGCGCTACGCCGAGGGCAAGCGCGTGGTGCCGAACCCGGACATCGGGCCGCTGATCGCCACCGACATGACGCGCTGCATCCACTGCACCCGCTGCGTCCGCTTCGGTGAGGAGATCGCCGGACTGCGTGAACTGGGCGCGACCGGACGCGGCGAGCACACCACCATCGGCACCTACATCAAGCACGCGGTCGCCTCCGAGCTCTCGGGCAACGTCATCGACCTGTGCCCGGTCGGCGCGCTGACCTCGAAGCCGTACCGCTTCACCGCGCGTCCGTGGGAGCTCCGCCAGTACCCCGCGATCGCCGTGCACGACGGCCTCGGCAGCAACCTCTGGCTGCACACCCGCGGCCATCGCGTGATGCGCGCCGTGCCGCGTGACAACGAGTCACTGAACGAGGTGTGGCTGGCCGACCGCGACCGTTACAGCTACCTCGGTCTCAATGCGGCCGATCGCCTGCTCACCCCGCAGGTGAAGCGCGACGGCGCCTGGCAGGCGTGCGACTGGAGCGCGGCGCTGGCCGCCGCCGCGCAGGGCCTGCGCGATGCCGCGGGCGAGGAGGGCGGCGAGCAGCTCGGGTTCCTCGCCGCGCCGAGCGCGACCGCGGAAGAGCTCTACCTGCTGCAGAAGCTGGCCCGCGGCCTCGGCAGCGCGAACCTAGACCATCGCCTGCGCCAGGGCGACTTCTCGGCGCAGGCCGCCGAGCCGCGCCATCCCTGGCTCGGCATGCCGGTCGCCGATCTCGAGTCGGTCGACGCCGCGCTGGTCGTCGGATCGCACCTGCGCAAGGAACAGCCGCTGCTCAACCACCGCCTGCGTAAGGCGGCGCTGCGCGGCGCTTCGGTCGCGTTCCTGAACCCCGTCGACTACGCGTGCAACTTCCCGGTCGCGGCCCAGCGCACCGTTGCGCCGGCGGCGCTGGTCGGCGAGCTCGAGTCCCTCGCTGCCGCGGTTGCCGACCGGGCTGGCAAGGCCGCGCCAGCGGCGCTGGTGCCGCTCGGTACGAAGCACGACGAGGCCCATGCCGACCTGGCCAGGCTGCTCGTCGACGGCGAGCGCGTGACGGTGCTGCTCGGCGCTTTGGCCCAGGCCCATCCTGCCTACGGACGGGTGACGGCGCTGGCCCGCTTCATCGCCGAGGCCAGCGGCGCGACCCTCGGTTTTCTCGCCGTGGCCGGCAACAGTGTCGGCGCGAATCTCGCCGGCGTGCTGCCACACCGCATGCCGGGCGGTGTCGATGCCGAGTCCGCCGGCTTGGACGCCCGCGCCATGCTCGAGCAGCCGCGCCGTGGTTACCTGTTGCTCGGCATCGAGCCGGAGCTGGACTGCTGGGATCCGGCGACGGCGACCGACGCGCTCGGTCAGGCCGGTTGCGTCGTCGCGCTGAGCGCCTTCGCCAGTCCCGATCTGCTCGAGGTGGCCGACGTGCTGCTGCCCATCGCGGGCTTCGCCGAGACCTCCGGTACCGCGGTCAACGTCGCCGGCGACTGGCAGTCGTGGAACGGTGCGGTGCCGCCGCCCGGCGAGGCGCGCCAGGGCTGGAAGGTGCTGCGCGTGCTCGGCAACGAGCTCGGGCTGGAGGGTTTCGCACAGCGCGAGTCGCGCGAGGTGCTCGACGAGCTGCGCGCCGCGTGCGCGGAACTCGCACCCGACAACGCGGTTGCGGCCGAGGCCGTGTCCGTGACGCCCGCCCTCGACGGCCTGCTGCGGGTCGGCGAGGTGCCGATCTACGCCGGCGATGCCGTGGTGCGTCGCGCGGCTGCGCTGCAGGCCACCGACGATCACGTCGAGGCCTGTGTGCGCATCGCCCCCGGGGACGCCGCGCGCCTCGGGGTGGCCGACGCGACCAGCGTCGCCGTCACGCAGGGTGGACAGCGCGTCACCCTGCCGTTGGTGATCGACGCGCGCATGGCAGAGGGCGGCGCCTGGATCCCGGCCGGGGTGCCCGGCAGCAGCCGCGGTCCGGCCTGCGGTCCGGTGACCATCGACAAGGCCTGAACGGGCCGAGGGACCTGAGATGATCGAGAGCTTGTGGGGCGCGTTGCCCGAGGCACTGCAGACGACCATCGTGATCGTCGCCAAGATCGTGGCGATCGTGGTGCCGCTGATGCTGACGGTCGCCTACTACACGCTGGCCGAGCGCAAGGTCATCGGCTTCATGCAGGTGCGCATCGGGCCCAACCGCGTCGGCCCGCGTGGCCTGCTGCAGCCGATCGCCGACGCGATGAAGCTGATGTTCAAGGAGATCATCCTCCCGGCCAACGCCAACCGTTTCCTGTTCGTCGGCGCGCCGCTGCTGTCGATCGCCCCGGCGCTGGCGGCGTGGGCGGTGATCCCGTTCAACGAGACCTGGGTGCTGGCCGACATCGATGCCAGCCTGCTCTACATCCTCGCGCTGACCTCGTTCGGGGTCTACGGCGTGATCATCGCCGGCTGGGCCTCGAATTCGAAGTACGCATTGCTCGGTGCGATGCGCTCTGCGGCGCAGATGGTCGCCTACGAGATCGCCATGGGCTTCGCGCTGGTCGGCGTGCTGATGGCCGGCGGCAGCCTGAACCTGGGCGACATCGTCCAGGCCCAGTCGGGCAGCGTGCTGCACTGGTTCTGGCTGCCGCTGTTCCCGCTGCTGATGGTCTACCTGATCTCCGGGGTGGCTGAGACCAACCGCGCACCGTTCGACGTCGCCGAGGGCGAGTCGGAGATCGTCGCCGGCT
>CBDTVS010000087.1:0-6895 GCA_965364245.1 uncultured Gammaproteobacteria bacterium
TGGCCAGCATGCGCGAACCGCAGCTGGTCAGCACCCCTTCGGTGCAGAAGATGTCCTTGTGCGCCAATGGGATACCGGTCAACGGGCCAGCTTCGCCGCGTGCCAGCGCGGCGTCGGCGGCGCGCGCCTGCTCCAGGGCCAGCGTCTCGGTGACGGTGACGAAACTGTTGAGCTGTGGGTCGAGGCGCGCGATGCGTTCGAGGCAGGCCCGGGTCAGCTCCTCGCTCGACAGCTCGCGCGCGCGCAGGGCGGCGGCGAGTTCGGCGAGGGTGGCGTTGGCGATCTGCATGGCGGGAGCGGCCGGTGGCCGGGTCACTCGATGACCTTCGGCACCAGGTAGAGGCCCTCTTCGACCGCCGGCGCGATCGCCTGGAAGCGTGCGCGCTGGTCGGACTCGGTCACCTCGTCGGCGCGCAGCCGCTGGACGGCGTCGAGCGGGTGGGCCATGGGCGTGACGTCGCCGGTGTCGGCCGCATCGAGCTGTTCGACGAAGGCGAGGATGTCGGAGAGGTGACGGCCGTAGGTCGCCACGTCGGCCTCGTCCAGCTCGAGCCGGGCGAGGTGCGCGATGTTCTCGATGTCGGCACGCTCCAGCGGCATACGGATCTCCGGGCGGCGGGGCCGTGGCAAAGAGCGGCAAAGTACCACAGTTGTTTGCTTGCCCAAAGCCCCGCCCGTTGCTAGATTAGCGCTCTTTATCCGGCCGGAAACCGCCTCCCAAGACCATGTTCAAAGTCCTACGCGGCCTCTTCTCGAACGACCTCTCGATCGATCTCGGCACCGCCAACACCCTGATCTACGTGCGCGGCAAGGGCGTCGTGCTCAACGAACCGTCGGTGGTGGCGATCCGCAGCGGCGGCAGCGGCGGCCGCGGCAAGACCATCGCCGCGGTCGGTCTCGAGGCCAAGCGCATGCTCGGCCGCACGCCGGGCAACATCACCGCCATCCGGCCGCTGAAGGACGGCGTCATCGCCGACTTCACCGTCACCGAGAAGATGCTGCAGTACTTCATCCATAAGGTCCACGAGAGCCGCGTCATCCGTCCCAGCCCTCGGGTGCTGATTTGCGTGCCCTGCGGCTCGACCCAGGTCGAGCGCCGTGCGATCAAGGAGTCGGCGGCCGGCGCCGGGGCGCGCGAGGTCTACCTGATCGAGGAGCCGATGGCCGCGGCGATCGGCGCCGGGCTGCCGGTCGACGAGGCGCAGGGCTCGATGGTCATCGACATCGGCGGCGGCACCTCCGAGGTCGCGGTGATCTCGCTCTCCGGCATCGTCTACTCGTCGTCGGTGCGTATTGGCGGCGACCGATTCGACGAGGCGATCGTCAACTACGTGCGGCGCAACTACGGCACGCTGATCGGCGAGGCGACCGCCGAGCGGATCAAGCACGCCATCGGTTCGGCCTATCCCGGCAACGAGGTGCTCGAGATCGAGGTCAAGGGGCGCAACCTGGCCGAGGGCATCCCGCGCAGTTTCATGCTCAACAGCAACGAGATTCTCGAGGCGCTGCAGGAGCCGCTGTCGGGCATCGTCGGCGCGGTCAAGACTGCGCTCGAGCAGACCCCCCCGGAACTCGGCGCCGACGTCGCCGAGCGCGGCATCGTCCTGACCGGCGGCGGTGCGCTGCTGCGCGATCTCGACCGGCTGCTGATGGAGGAGACCGGTCTGCCGGTGGTGATCGCCGAGGACCCGCTGACCTGCGTCGCGGTCGGTGGCGGCAAGGCGCTGGAGATGATCGACGCACGCGGCGGTGACATCTTCGCCCTGGAATGAGTCCCGTAGGCGCCGCGCCCGCCTGACGGGCCGCGCGCGCCCCTCTGCCGACCTCCTGGGGCACGACCATTAAGCAGCTGTTCCTCACCGGACCCTCGCTCACCGCCCGGCTGGTGACGCTGGTGCTCGTCTCGGTGGTGCTGATGACGCTCGACCACCGCTTCCATCACCTGGAGACGGTGCGCAGCGTGATCGCCACCGTACTCTCGCCGTTGCAGTCGCTGGTCAACCTGCCGGTCGAGCTCGGCGACTGGGCGGGCGAGACCTTCGCCTCCCGCCAGCGGCTGCTCGAGGAGAACGCCGAGCTGCACGCCTGGCGGCTCGAGCAGCAGGCCAGCCTGCAGCGCCAGGCCGCACTGCTGCAGGAGAACGCCCGGCTACGCCGCCTGCTCGGCGCCTCGGAGCGGGTGCCAGAGGAGGTGCTGGTCGCCGAGCTGGTGGCAGTGGACGTCGATCCCTACCGTCACCAGGTGGTGGTCAACAAGGGGCTGGTCGACGGCGTGCACCTCGAGCAGCCGCTGCTCGCCGCCGAGGGGGTGATGGGCCAGATCCTGCACCTCGGCGCGGTCAACGCGACCGCGATCCTTATCACCGACCCGAGCCACGCCCTGCCGGTGCAGGTCAACCGCACCGGCATGCGCACCGTGGCGCGCGGCACCGGCACGCCGAACCGCCTGCAGCTGCCGCATATTCCCAACGACGCCGACATCCAGGTCGGTGACCTGCTGGTCACCTCCGGCCTGGGTGGGCGTTTCCCGCGCGGCTACCCGGTCGGCGAGATCACCGAGGTCGAGCGCGATCCGGGCCGCCCGTTCGCCACCGTGATCGCCACGCCGAGCGTGCAGCTCGACCGCAGCCTCGAAGTGCTGCTGGTGCAGACCCGCCTGGTCGCGCCGGATGCGCAGGACGCCATGCCGGCCGATGCGGCGAACGGCGTTCCGGCGGCGGAGGTCACGAACGAGGCGCGCACGCAGTGACCCTGGTGCGTCATCGCGGCGGATGGGCGATCGTGCTGAGCCTGCTGGGCGCGCTGGTGCTGGCCATCGTGCCGCTGCCGGGCTGGGCCGAACTGGCGCGGCCCGAGTGGGTGCTGCTGGTGCTGCTCTACTGGTGCCTGGCCCTGCCGGCCCGGGTCGGGGTCGGGGTCAGCTGGCTGACCGGGCTGGGCGTCGACGTCCTGACCGGCAGCCTGCTCGGGGAGCACGGTCTCGGTTACGCGCTCGCGGCCTACATCGTGGTCAAGCTGCACCAGCGCATCCGTGTCTACCCGGAGTGGCAGCAGGCAGGCGTGGTGCTGCTCCTGCTGCTGCTCAACCAGCTCACCTGCCTGTGGGTGCTCGGTGTCACCGGCCGGGCACCGGACGCCATGCTCGCCTACTTCCTGCCGTCACTCGTCGGCATGCTGCTGTGGCCCTTCCTGCTGCTGTTCCTGCGCGGTTACCGGCGCCGCTTCGGCGTCGCCTGACCCGGTCAGCTCCGGCAGCATGCCGCGCAACACCAGGTCGTTGAGGCTGACGATGCCGACGATCTCGCCGGCCGCGTCGACCACCGGTGCGCGGCTGATGCCGCAGCGGGTGAAGAGGCGCGCACAGTGGGCGATGTCCATCTCCGCCGGCACCGTGATCGCGGGCTTGGCCATCACCTCGTAGACGTTGATGCGCTCGGGCCGGCGCCCGGTGGCGAGCACCCTGCGACCGATGTCGCTGACCAGCAGCACGCCGTACTCGTCGGCCGCGTGGCGCTTGTAGACCACCAGGCAACGGGCCGTGCTGTTGCGCAGGATCAGCAGCACGTCGCTGATGGTGTTCATGCCGTCGACCATCAGGAACGACTTGCGCATCACCCCGGCGACGGTGATCGGGTAGTCGACATGCTCTTCCGGCGTGGCCATGCGCCCGAGTATAGCCATGCCGCCCGCCGCTATACTGGTCGCGTGGTCACGCCATGAACTACCTCGCCCACCTCTACCTGTCCGCCGATTCCAGCGAGGCGCTGGTCGGTGGCCTGCTCGGCGACTTCGTCAAGGGGCGCCTGGTGCCGGGACGCTACCCGCCGCGCGTGCTGGCCGCGATCGCGCTGCACCGGCGTATCGATGGCTTCGTCGACCGCCACCCCGTAACCCTGCGCAGCCGGGCACGTTTCGGCCCGGGATTCCGGCGCTACGCCGGCATCCTGCTCGACCTGTTCCACGACCACTTCCTGGCGCGCGACTGGGACGCTCACGCGGCCGAGCCGCTGGCCGCGTTCGCCGACCGTGCCTACCGCGCCTTCACCCGGCACGAGGCGCTGCTGCCGGCGCGGGCGCGCCTGGTGGTCCGCGCGATGGCCCGTGACGACTGGCTCGGCGGTTACGGGCATCCCGACGGCGTGCGGCGCGCGCTGCACGGGATTTCCGGGCGCCTGGTGCGCGCCAACCCGCTCGCCGCCGGGTTCGCAGAGCTGGCGCGCGACTACCGTCGCCTCGAACGCGAGTTCCACGAATTGCTGCCCGAAGTGCGTCGCTTCGCGGCCGCGCAGGGAGGTTAGCGGATGCGCATCCTGGCCATCGTCTTTGCCGCCGCGCTGCTGCTGGTCGCGGCCGGGATCCTGGTGCGTCCCGGCGATCCGCGGCTGGCGCGGATCCTGTTCGCGATCGCGGGCGTGCTCGGCCTGATCCTGCTCGGCGGCCTGTTCGGCCTGATCGGCGGGGGTTAGTCGCCGGCGTCGGCGAGGACCAGCGGCACCTCGCGGCAGGCGTCCCGGTCGAGCTGGAAGGCGCGCAGTTCGAGCACGCCCCGCGTGCCGAGCGAGATCACCAGGTAGGGCAGCTCGGGGTAGTACGCGAGTTGCTGGTCGAGTGCCGAGGGCGTGGCCGGTCCGGCAGGGTGGGAGTGGTAGATCGCCAGGATCTCCTCGCCGTCGTCACGTGCGCCGCGAAAGGCGTCGATCATCCCCGCGGGGTCCATCTCGAAACGCCGGGCGGGGTCGTCCGAGACGTTGCCGATCGGGCGCACCGTGCAGCCGTCGGCGGTGCGCACGACGAAGCCGCAGACCTCCTCCGCGGGGCGGGCCTGGGCCGCCGCGAGCAGCCGGTTGACCGCGGTGCGCGGCAGCTCGAACGCGCGTCCGGTCACGTGTTGACCCCTGCCATCAACGGTGGACGGTGGCGGTTGCATACCGGGCACTTCGGGTCGCGGGGCAGGCGGATGGTACGCGTCTGCATCGGCTCGGCATCGAGCAGCAGCAGGCGGCCGGTGAGCGTCTCGCCGAGCCCGACGAGCAGCTTCAGCGCCTCGGTCGCCTGCAGGCTGCCGATGATGCCGACCACCGGCGTGAACACCCCGGACTGGGTGCAGGTCTCGGTCAGTTCGCCCTCGTCGCGGTACAGGCAGCGGTAGCACGGGCTGGCGTCGTCGCGCGGGTCGAAGACCGCGACCTGGCCCTCGAGGCGGATCGCGGCGCCGGAGACCAGCGGCGTGCGGCTGGCGAAGCACGCCTCGTTGATGGCGAAGCGGGTGGTGAAGTTGTCGCAGGCGTCGACGACCACGTCGGCCTGGTCGATCAGTTCGCGCAGCAGCCCACCCTCGAGGCGCGCCTCGACGGTGGTGATGGTCAGCTCGGGATTGAGCGCCAGCAGGGCGTCGCGCGCCGAGTCGACCTTGGGGCGGCCGATGTCGGCGGTGGTGTGGATGATCTGTCGCTGCAGGTTGCTGAGGTCGACCTCGTCGTCGTCGACCAGGATCAGGTGGCCGACACCGGCCGCGGCGAGGTACATCGCCACCGGCGCGCCGAGCCCGCCGAGGCCGACCACCAGCGCCGTCGACGCGAGCAGCCGCATCTGCCCGGCGGCGTCGACCTGCGGCAGCATGATCTGCCGGCTGTAGCGCAGCAGCTGTTCGTCTTCGAGGTTCATCGAGGCAGGTTAGCCGGGCGGCGCGGGGGGCGGCAAGTTGCGGCCGGGAAGTGTGCGGCTCAGGGTGCGCGCGCGGCGATCACGCGTGGCTGCCCGGCGTGGTCACGGTGATCGACGACGTCGACGTAGCCGAGCTCATCGAGGAGCGCCACGCATGCCTCGCCCTGGTCGTAACCGTGTTCGAGCAGCAGGTGGCCGCCGGGCGCCAGGCAGCGTCTGGCGCCGCGCGCGATGGCGCGCAGGTCGGCGAGTCCAGCGTCGCCGGCGACCAGCGCCGCGCGCGGCTCGAAGCGCAGGTCTCCGCGATCGAGGGGTGGGTCGCCGGGCGCGACGTAGGGCGGGTTGCTGACCAGCGCCGCGAAGCGGCCGGACGGCAGCGCCGCGCACCAGTCGGCGACGGCGAAGGTGACGTTGGCGAGGCCGTGGCGTGCGGCGTTGGCACGTGCCACGGCGAGTGTCGCGGCATCGCGGTCGGTGGCGAGGATCCGCAGGTCGGGACGCTCGTGGGCCAGCGCGAGCGCGATGGCGCCGCTGCCGGTGCCGAGGTCGGCGACGGCGTCGCCGGCACCCGGCTCCAGCCGCTCCAGCGCCAGCTCGACCAGCAGTTCGGTCTCGGGACGCGGGATCAGGGTGTGCGGCGTGACCTCGAGTTCCAGCGACCAGAATTCGCGACGACCGGTCAGGTAGGCGAGCGGCGTGCCGTCGGCACGCGCGCCGAGCAGCGCGCGGTAGTGCGCCACCACCGGGTGCTCGGGGACCCGCTCCGGCCACGCGAGCAGGTGACTGCGCGGGCGCTCGAGGGCGTGGGCGAGCAGCAGCTCGGCCTCGAGGCGCGCGCCGTCGCCGAGCTGCGCTAGCCGTTCCCGGCCCTCGGCCAGCAGCACGGCGTAGCTGGGAGCGTCGACGGCGCCTGGCGTGGCGCTCACGGCTCGGCCTGGGCGGCCAGCAGCTCGGCCTGGTGTTCCTGGACCAGAGGGTCGATCACCTGGTCGAGATCGCCCTCGAGGATCTCGCCGAGCTTGTAGAGGGTCAGGTTGATGCGGTGGTCGGTGAGCCGGCCCTGGGGGAAGTTGTAGGTGCGGATGCGCTCCGAGCGGTCACCGCTGCCGACCAGCAGCTTGCGCGTGGCGGCGGTGGCCGCGGTCTGCGCATCGCGTTCGCGGGCGAGCAGCCGGGCGCTCAGCAGCGCCATGGCGCGCGCCCGGTTCTTGTGCTGGGAGCGCTCGTCCTG
>CBDTVS010000088.1:0-6844 GCA_965364245.1 uncultured Gammaproteobacteria bacterium
ACCGTCCGCGTCAGGGCAGACGCCGCACCAAATCGTCCAGGTAGCGTTCGAGCAAAGTCCGCGCTGCAGTTGGGAACAGCCGGATGCGCCCGGTGTGCTGCAGCAGCAGCACGCCGGAGGCGTGGGCGAAGAACGCGGCGGTCTCGGCATCGGCCGCGGTCGGCGCAATCCCGGCCTCGAGCAGCGCCTCACGCAGCGGGGCCAGGGTCGCCAGCAGCGCTTTATTCAGCGCCCGGTCGCGATCGCGACCGAGTCCGTGTGGGCGCATGCCGCCCCGAAACAGGTAGAAACCGAGGTCGAGGTCGCGCGGGTTCTCGGCGTAGAAATCGAACCACGCCTCGGCCGCGGCCCGTAACGCACTGCGTGGCGGCAGATCAACATCGGCCGCGTCGCGGGTGCGCTTGCCGAGCACGCCCAACGAGCGCTCGAGCAGCGCGGCGTAGATCGCCTCCTTGCTGTCGAAGTGGAAGTAGATCGCGCCCGCGGTGTAACCGGCCTCGCGGGCCAGGGCGCGCATGCTCGTGCCCTCGAGGCCGTCGCGCGCGAACACCTCGGCCGCGGCGTCGAGGATCAGGTTGCGCTTGAGGTCGGCGACGGCGGCCTTGCGTGCGGTGCGCGGCATGGAGGCTCCGTGTCCCAGACGGTGATCGACACGGTGATGATGCGCCCGCGAGGCCACCGATTCAACGATTGATAGAAATATTGAACATTGTTAGATTTCTGACTCGACCGCAGCCTATGGGGCCCATGCCATGATCGAGTCACTCGCCGCCTACCGCGATTCCCTGCGCAGTTTCGACCCGGTGGTCTACGTCGATGGCCGCCGCATCGAGAGCGTCGCCGACGAACCGGCGCTGCAGCCGGGCATCAACGCCATCGGCGTCACCCACGACTTCGCCGCCGACCCGGCGCTGCACCACCTGATGACCGCGGTCGAGCGCGAGACCGGCAAGCGGGTCAACCGGATGACCCACATCGACCGCACGCCGGACGACCTGCTGGCCAAGCTCGAGGCGGCGCGGCTGATCTGCCGCGAGGCGGGCTGTGCGCTGCGCTACCTGGTGCACGACGCCTTCAACGGTCTCTACCAGGCGACCCGGCGCATCGACGACGACGCGGGCAGCGATTACCACGCCCGCTTCCTCGCGTTCCTCGCCGATTTCCAGGAACGCGACCTGACCTACGCCATCGCCATGACCGACGCCAAGGGCGACCGCTCGCTGCGGCCCCACCTGCAAGCCGACGCCGACGCCTACGTGCATGTCGTCGAGGAGCGCGCGGACGGCATCGTCATCTCGGGGGTCAAGGCGATCGTCACCGGCGCGCCCTACGTGCACGGTTTCCTGGTCCTGCCGTGCCGCTCGATGACGCCCGAGGACAAGGCGTTCGCGGTCGCCTGCGCGGTGCCGGTCGACGCGGCCGGCATCACCATCACCGCGCGCCCGGCCGGCAGCCCGGGCAAGGCCGGCGCGCCGTTCTCGCGGCGCTACGGGCAGACCACCGGCGTGGTCCACTTCGACCGGGTGTTCGTACCGCACGAGCGGGTGTTCCTGAACGGCGAGACCGCGCACTCCGGCTACCTGACCCAGACCTACGCGACCCACCACCGCCACTCGTGCATCGCCGCGCGCGCCGGCTTCGGCGACCTGCTGATCGGCGCCGGGGCGCTGATGATCGAGGCCAACGGCCTCGACCCCGAGCGCCAGCCGCACCTGCGCGAAAACATGGTCGAGCTGATCAAGATCGTCGAAGGGTTCTACGCCACCGGCGTCGCCGCCTCGACCTACGGCCAGCGCGACGGCTCCGGCAACATCATGCCCGAGCCGGTGTTCAGCAACATCGGCAAGCTGCTGCTCGCGACCCAGATCTACGACATGCACCGCCTCGCGCACACCGTCTCGGGCGGCCTGGTGGTCGCCCTGCCCGGCCCCGACGAGGACCACAACCCGGCCACCCAGGGCAGCCTCGAGACCATGCTGCAGGCCAGTCCACAGGTGCCAGCTGGCCACCGCCGACAGGTCACGCGGCTGGTCGAGGACCTCAGCGCGTCGCACCAGGGCGGCTGGTACTCGGTGATCTCGCTGCACGGCGGCGGTTCGCCCGAGGCGATGAAGCGCGAGATCTGGCGCAACTACCCGGTCGGCGAGAAGAAGGAGGTGGTGCGCCAATTGCTCGAGCGCGACCTGCTCGAGCGCGAGGGTGGCAAGTCGCCCGACCGCCAGCCGGGACGCTGCTGCGCCACCGGCTGCCGGGTGCCGGAGTTCCTGCTCCAGCCGCCGGCCGCGGACGACGACGCGGCGGCCTGAACTCAGGCGGCGGTGACGTAGCGCAGGATCTCGACCACCTGGTCGGTGTCGGTGGCCCACGCCATCGCCGCGCCGTCGACCTCCTTGAGCGCGTGCACCAGCGCCGGGTCGTGCAGCGTGACGTAGGGCTTGCCGAGCGCGGCGCAGTAACCCGCATCGAACGCGGCATTCCACTGCTTGTATTTGTCGCCGAAGCGCACCACCGCGACGTCGCACTTCTCGATCAGCGTGCGGGTGCGGATGGCGTTGACCTTGGCCGACTTGTGGTCGCGCCAGAACGGTTCGCTCTCGGCGCCGAGCATGTCGCCGGCGGCATCGCTGGCTTCGTGGTCGGTGACCGCCGAGGTGAACGTGACGTCGAGACCCTGCGCGCGGGCGCCCGTTTCGATGGCGTCGCGCCAGTCGGTGTGGATCTCGCCGGAGAGGTAGACCACCAGGCTCATGCGTGGCTCCTTGGGTGTGGGATGGGCGGGCTGGCAAGCTTACCGCGTCGCTGTGGGAGAATGGACCCCAGGCCCATCCTGGAGAGCCCCGTGATCTATCGCCTCGACGACCTTCGGGTGCAGCTGCGCGGCGACGGCCAGTTCGTCGCCGACAACGCCACGCTGATCGGCAACGTGATCCTCGAGGCGTGCGCCAGCATCTGGTTCGGCGCGGTGCTGCGCGGCGACAACGAACCGATCACCATCGGCGCCGGCAGCAACGTGCAGGACGGCGTGGTGATGCACACCGACCCCGGTTTCCCGCTGACGCTCGGCGCCAACGTCACCGTCGGCCACATGGCGATGCTGCACGGCTGCACGATCGGCGACAACAGCCTGGTCGGCATCAACGCCGTGTTGCTCAACGGCGCGCGGATCGGCCGCAACTGCCTGATCGGCGCCGGGGCGCTGATACCCGAGGGGCGCGAGATCCCCGACGGCTCGCTGGTGATCGGCAGCCCGGGCAAGGTCAAGCGCGAACTCGGCGCCGAGGAGATCGCCAGCCAGACCCGCTCGGCAGAGAGCTACGTCGCCCGGGCGGCTCGCTACCTCGCCGGACTGGCGGCGGACCCGCGCTGACGAGCGAGGCATCGAACCATGCTCGACAACTTCACCGACTGGCTGGGCCTCTACCGCCTCAACCTGGCGCTGACGCTGCTGGTCGTGCTCGGCTACGTCGCCGCGCGCAAGATCGCGCTGCCGCGCATCGAGCGCTACGTGGTGGCCACACGCCTGAAGGACGAGGCCTACCAGCAAGCACGCATCGCGCTGACGGTCCTGAGCATCCTGATTGCGGCCGCGCTGGTGCTGTTCATCTGGGGCTTCGATTTCCGCAGCCTGCTCGCCCTCTCGGCCGGCCTGATCGCGCTGACCGGCGCGGCGCTGTTCGCCAGCTGGTCGATCCTGAGCAATGTCACCTGCTTCTTCCTGCTGCTGCTCAACCCGTCGTTCCAGCGCGGCAACGTGATCCGCGTCTTCGACGCCGACAACTTCATCGAGGGCACGATCGCGGAGATCAACCTGTTCAACACCCGGCTGATCACCGAGGACCGGCAGACGGTGATCTACCCGAACAACCTGCTGCTCGCGCGTCCGATCATTATCAACCCTCGTGCCCGCTTCGCCTCGGTTGGCAAGACAGAGGAGATGCTGAAACGCGAACGCCCGGAGCACGCGCCGCTCCTGGAGGAGTGAGCGCACCGGCGTCCCGCGCGGGTTCAACGGCCTGCCCGGCGTGAGGCATACTCTGGTCCATTCAGGGGGAATTAGGGCCACATCGTGAAGATAGCTGCCATCGAGGCACTCCAGCGCCTGCGCGAGGGGAACGCGCGCTTCGTCTCGGGTATATCCAGCATCGAGACGGTCGCCAACCCGACCCGGCGCGGTGAGCTGGTCGACGGCCAGAGCCCGTTTGCGGTGGTGATCGGCTGCTCCGACTCGCGCGTGCCGGTGGAGATGGTCTTCGATCAGGGCCTCGGTGACCTGTTCGTGATCCGTGTGGCGGGCAACGTCGTGGCACGCTCGCAGATCGGCAGCGTCGAGTTCGCCGCCGAGAAGTTCGGCACCCGCCTGGTGGTGGTGCTCGGCCACACCCACTGCGGTGCCATCGAGGCAACGCTCGACCAGCTCAAGCATGCCAAAGGCGGCGGCTCGGACAACCTGCGTTTCATCGTCGACCAGGTGCGGACATCGGTCGAGGGTCTGCTCGACCCGGCACTCGGCCATGACGCTGAGGCCCTGATACGCGTGGCGATCCGCACCAATGTGCGCGTCGCCGCGAATACACTGCGCCAAGACTCCGAGGTCCTCAAACGGCTGATCCAGGAGGATGGGCTGATCGTGGTGGGCGCGGAGTATTCCCTCGAGACCGGCGCCGTCGACTTCTTCGACGGCCTGCCCGAGACGGCCTGAACCTGGCCTGATCTCTCCTGCCGGAGGAGCCGGCCGGGAGGATTGAGGCCCCAGCATGGAGCCCGGCCCATTTGCGGCATCATCACCGAATACCACCAATCGGCATGAGCTCGAAGTGACCATGTCACGCGACCCACGCCCCAAGTTCCCTTCGCCATGAGCCTCACGCTGCACCTGACCCGCGACAGCGTCGCCGCTGCCGACGACGTTGACGCGCCCCACGAACTGGCTCTGCTGGTCCCCGACGACGCGACCACCGCGGCGATGGTCGCGGCGATCCTGGACGCTGACTATCTGCCACGCATCGCCAGCGGCAAGGCGACCTGGAGCGTCTTCTCCGGGCGGACGCTGGCGGTGATCGCCCAGCAGTGGTCGGCGCCGCGCATGGTCGACGACCGACCGCACCCGCCCGAGCTGCTGCAGACCGACGGCAACGGCTACAGCTTTCATCTCAAGTACCACGCCCAGCAGGACCCGGAGACGGTTCTCGCGGTGCTGCGCAAGGTGCGGGCCTCCACGGACTAGGCCGGCACACCGGTTTGCCAGAACCGATTCGCGGCCTGGGGGCCGCTCCTACACAGAGAGAAACCGTAGGAGCGCCGCCCACGGCGCGATTCCGTGGCGCGCGGCGCCGATCAGCCGACGCCGGGCCCGAGCCAGGCGAGCAGCAGCGTCACGGTGACCACCGACAGCGCCGTCGAGAGCACCGTCGCCGACGAGGTGCGATTCACCAGCACGTCGTAGCGCTGCGCGAGCACGAAGCAGGTCGCACCCATCGGCAGTGCCGAGACCAGCACCGTGGTCACTGCCCAGATAGGTTCGAGCTCGAAGACGTAGGTCACCAGCAGCCAGGTGACGAGCGGCTGGACGATTAGCTTGAAGAAACTGATCAGCCCCGCTTCGCCGATGCCAACGCGCATCGACTGGGTCGCGACGAACATGCCGAGCGCGAACAGCGCGCACGGCCCGGCCGCGCTGCCGAGCAGGTCGCAGAACTTGGCCACCGGCGCCGGCACCGTCAGGCCGGCCAGCGGGAAGATGATGGCCAGCAGCACGGTGATGACGAACGGGTTCTTCGCCAGGGAGAGGCCGACGTCGCGCAGGATGCGCGTGCCACCGGCCTCGCGCGCGACGTCGAGCTCGATCAGCGCGATGGCGACGTTGATCATCACCACGCTGACGAACACCGTGGCCATGATCGCCGGCAGCACCGCGGCATCCCCGAACGCGGTCGAGGCGAGCGGGATGCCCATGTACCCGGTGTTGGCGAAGGTCGTGTTACTGGTACGCATAGCGCGCACGGCGAGGCGCTCGGGGTAGAGCCGGCGGAACAGCAGCCAGGCCAGAACGAAGGTGATCACGTAGCCACCACCGAACGCGGCGAGGAACGGCGCGTAGAAGACCCGTTCCACCGGGGCGCGAGCGACGAAGATGAACAGCAGCGCCGGCAGCGCGAAATAGTAGACGAAGCCGTTCAGCGCCTCGGTGCTCTGCTGGCCGAGCACCCCGAGACGCGCGGCGAGCCAGCCGCACAGGATCAGCCCGAAGACTGGGAACGAGACGTTGAGGATCAGTTCCACGGAAAGGGGTTGCCGACCAGTGACGTGGGTCGGACTTCAGCCCGACATCCGATCCCGTCGGGCTGAAGCCCGACCCTCAGGGAGGTCTCCCAGGTGTTGCCAACGCCATCTCACCGGAACAGCGCCGGGTCCATCGTCGCGAGGTCGTCCGCGATCGCCGGGCGGAAGTCCATCTGGCCGAGCACGTCGCGTTCGAGATCGATGCCGGGCGCGACCTCGACCAGCTCCAGCCCATCCGCGGCGAGACGGAACACCGCCCGCTCGGTGACGAACCAGACCGACTGGCCGCGCTCGCGCGCGTAGGCGCCGCTGAAGGTGAGGTGCTCGACGGCCTCGATGAACTTGCGCTCGCGCCCCTCGCTGGCGATATCCAGCCGGCCGTCGCCGATCCCCAACTTCAGCCCACCCGACGTGAAGGGGCCCATGAACACCACCTCGCGGGCGTTCTGGCTGATGTTGATGAAGCCGCCGGCGCCGGCCATGCGCGTACCGAAGCGGCTGACGTTGACGTTGCCTTGCGGGTCGGCCTGGGCCCTGCCGAGGAACGCCTGGTCGAGCCCGCCGC
>CBDTVS010000089.1:0-6823 GCA_965364245.1 uncultured Gammaproteobacteria bacterium
CCACTTGGACGGGTCGGGCTCCATGCCGGGGTCGGTCCAGTACTCCTCCCAGAGCGCGGCGCGCTGCGTCAGCTCGTGCTTCTTCAGGTGGGCCTGCAGGCGCTCGTGGGTCTCGCCCAGCTTGTCGTAGGGGCCGACGTGCCAGGCGACGAGCGCGGGTCCCTGGGGGAGCTTCTCGGCCTTCACGCGACCCTTGGGCTCGGTGGCCCGGGCCAGCGGGATGGCGGCCTCGATGTCGAGCTCGGCGCCGAACGCGTGGTAGCGCACCAGCGGCGGCCGGGCCGACTGGACCGTGGTCACGCGCGGGGCCGAGGGCGCCACCGCGTACGGCCGCAGCCAGCCACGCCATGCGCCGGCACTCGCGGTCACGCCGGTCGACACCACCGGGGCCGGCGACTGCTTCGCCGCGGGCCTGGTGCACGGCCTGTCCCGCGGCCTGCCGATGCCACGCTGCCTGGCCCTGGCCAATGCCTGGGGCGCCACGGCGGTGACCACCGACGGGTCGCTGCCCGACGCAGGCTTCCCGCCGCCCGAAGCCACTTGAACGCACCTGCGAACCCCGCGGCCCCGACAGGGTCCGAAGTGACGATGCCTGTGCCCAGCACCGCAAACGTGGACGACCTCGTCCGGTTCCTCGACCGGCACCCGCGCCTGTTCGTGCTCACCGGCGCCGGGATCAGCACCGCCTCCGGCATTCCCGACTACCGCGATGCCGACGGGGCCTGGAAGCGGGCTCCGCCGGTGCAGTTCGGCGACTTCGTCAGGGACCCCGCGGTACGCCGTCGCTACTGGGCGCGCAGCCTGCTCGGCTGGCCCGCGTTTGCCGGCGCGGCACCCAACACCGCCCACCGTGCGCTGGCCCGCCTCGAGCAGGCCGGCCGCGTGACGCAGCTGGTGACCCAGAACGTCGACGGCCTGCACCAGTCCGCCGGGAGCCGCCGCGTGATCGACCTGCACGGCCGCCTGGATGCACTGGTCTGCCTCGACTGCGCGCACGGCGGCGACCGTCACGCCCTGCAGCACGAGCTGGCGGCACGCAATCCCGCCTTCGCCGGGCTGGCGGCCGGTGCGGCGCCTGACGGCGACGCCGATCTCGACGGCATCGACTTCGACGCCTTCGACGTGCCCGGGTGCCCGGTCTGCGGAGGGCGGCTCAAGCCCGACGTGGTGTTCTTCGGCGAGGGCGTGCCGCGCGCGCGGGTAGAGGCGGCCTACGCGGCACTCGCCACGGCCGATGCGCTGCTGGTCGTCGGTTCGTCGCTGATGGCCTTCTCCGGTTTCCGTTTCGCCCGCGAGGCGGCGGCGCGCGGCCTGCCGGTCGCCGCGCTGAATCGGGGCCGCACGCGGGCCGACGACCTGCTCACGCTGAAGGTCGAGGCCGACTGCGGCGCGGCGCTGGCCGCGGTCGCCGCGCGCTTCGACGACCAGCTGCCGGGCTGAACCGACGCCGGGTCGATCGTCACTCCCCTGCTAGACTCCGGGGCCATGCAGCGGGACCGGCGCACATGAACGTCATCTTCTTCGCGCTGATCGCGATCGCGTTCGTCGTGACCGGCTTCCACCAGCTGACCTGGGTCGCGCCCGCGCCCGAGGCCGTCTCGCCGATGCTCGCGCTCGGCAACGGCATGATCGACTCGGCCAAGGGCGCGGTGACCCTGGCGCTCGGCCTGGTCGGCGTCATGGCCTTCTTCCTCGGCCTGATGAAGGTCGCCGAGGCGGGGGGCCTGCTGCTGATCATCGCGCGGCTGCTGCGCCCGCTGCTGGTGCGGCTGTTCCCCGACGTGCCGGCCGACCACCCGGCGATGGGTGCGATGATCATGAATCTGTCGGCCAACGCGCTCGGCCTCGGCAACGCCGCGACGCCGTTCGGCATCCGCGCCATGCAGGCGCTCGACACCCTGAACCCGCACAAGGGTACGGCGAGCAACTCGATGGCGCTGTTCCTGGCGATCAACACCTCGAGCATCACCCTGCTGCCGACCGGCGTCATCGCGCTGCGCGCCGCGGCCGGCTCCGCCGACCCGGCCGGCATCCTGCCGACCACGCTGTTCGCGACGCTCTGTTCGACCGTCGTCGCGATCGTCTCGTGCAAGCTCTACCAGCGCTACTGGACGAGCGCCGCGCAGGCGACCCCGTCGGACGAGGCGTTGCCGGAGACGCCCACGCGCGAGGCGCCCGAGGTGACCCTGCCCGACGCCCCGGAGACCGGCTACCCGGGCTGGGTCTCCGGTCTCGCCCTGCTGCTGCTGGTCGCGCTGATCCCGGTCGCGGTACTGCTCGGCGCCGCGCTCGGGCCGTGGATCGTCCCCGGTCTCGCGGTCTTGCTGCTCGGCTTCGGCGTGGCACGCCGGGTGCGCGTCTACGAATGCTTCGTCGAGGGTGCACGCGATGGCTTCGAGGTCGCCGTGCGCATCATCCCCTACCTGGTCGCGATCCTGGTCGCGGTTGGCATGTTCCGCGCCAGTGGCGCGATGGACCACGTGGTGGGGGCGATCGGTGGGTTCACCGCGGCACTCGGTATGCCGGCCGAAGCGCTGCCGATGGCGCTGCTGCGCCCGCTCTCGGGCTCGGGGGCGTACGGCGTGTTGGCGGCGACCATCGCCGAGCCGGCGACCGGCCCGGACACCTACGTCGGCTACCTGGTCAGCACGCTGCAGGGTTCGACCGAGACCACCTTCTACGTGCTCGCGGTCTACTTCGGCGCGGTGCAGGTGCGCCGCGTACGCCACGCACTCGCGGCCGGACTCACGGCCGACCTGGCCGGCGTCGTCGCTGCGGTGGTGGCCTGCCTGTACCTGTTCGGTTGAGGTTCGCGAATCAGGCCGCGAAGTCGACCTGGCCGGGGCGTGCGCCGTCGCGACGCACGTAGAGCAGCGGCAAGGCCCCCTCGAGCCAGCGCGCCAGGCGACGCAAGTCGAACTGCGGATCGAGCGGCGCTCCGGCCAGTTCCAGCGCGAGCGGATCGTTGCTGCAGCCACGCGCGAACTCGCGAACCCAGGGCGCGACGACGTAGAAACGCAGGTAGCGGTCCAGGTAGGGGCGAACGCGCGCGGGGCTCGCGTGCATCCGGAAGGTGGTGCGGTAGGCGGCCAGGAACAGCCGCTCGTAATCGTCGTAGCCGGGCTCGTCGGCGTAGCCCGGTTCGAGCTGCCAGATCGGGTAGGCGAAGCGGTCGTCTTGCATGGCTCGCTCCAGGCCGGCGTCCTGCTTCGGTTGCAACATAACCTGTTCCGCAGCAGGTGGCTATGCGTAAATACCAGTATCAAATGTCTTGATATTTGTCAATTGATAAACGCCTGCCATGCCGGTCCAAAAGGTCGATGATGCGGCCCGGGCAGCGCCCGCACGGATCGCGCTTCCTTGGCTAAGTGCACCTTAGCGCGCATAATCCGGGCCACCCGCCCAGCGGCCTGAC
The DNA here is from genome assembly GCA_965364245.1 of uncultured Gammaproteobacteria bacterium. Classification (GTDB taxonomy): domain Bacteria; phylum Pseudomonadota; class Gammaproteobacteria; order QNFN01; family QNFN01; genus QNFN01. The sequence continues at coordinate 3,416 of CBDTVS010000089.1, forward strand.
CGCTCCTCTCCACCACGACCCCGGTGCGCCGACGCAGGACGACGCGATGAAATGCCTCGACGACTTCCGCCTCACGCTGGGCGGCCGGGAGCTCGTACCGCTGATGATCGGCGGCATGGGCGTCGACATCTCGACTGCCGACCTGGCCCTTGAGGTCGCGCGCCTGGGCGGTGTCGGCCACATCTCCGACGCGATGGTGCCGACGGTCTCCGACCGCCGCTACCACACCCGTTACGTGGCGGCGAAGATGGCCAAGTACAAGTTCAACGTCGGCAACGACGACAAGTCGATCGCCCAGTTCGATCTGCACGAACTGGCCGAAGCGCAGCGCCTCCACGTCGAGCACACCATGGCCCGCAAGCGCGGCGACGGCATGGTGTTCATCAACGTCATGGAGAAGCTGTCGATGAACAACCCGCACGAGACGCTCAAGGTGCGTCTCGACGCGGCCCTCGATGCCGGCATCGAGGGCATCTCGCTGAGCGCGGGCCTGCACCTCGGTTCCATGGCGCTGATCCAGGACCACCCGCGCTTCCGTGACGCCCAGATCGGCATCATCGTCTCGTCGGTGCGGGCGCTGAATTTGTTCCTGCGCAAGACCAAGGGGCTCGACCGCCTGCCCGACTTCGTCGTCGTCGAGGGGCCGCTGGCCGGCGGCCACCTCGGTTTCGGCATGGACTGGCGCGAGTACGACCTCGCGACCATCGTCGCCGAGGTGATCGCGTTCCTGAAGGAGCACGAGCTCGCGATCCCGGTGATCCCCGCCGGGGGCGTGTTCACCGGCAGCGACGGCGTGCGTTTCATGGAGGCGGGGGCCAGCGCCGTGCAGGTCGCGACCCGTTTCACGGTGACCGAGGAGTGCGGCCTGCCGGCCAAGGTCAAGCAGGAGTACTACAAGGCCCATGAGGAGGATGTCGAGGTCAACCAGATCTCGCCGACCGGCTACCCGATGCGCATGCTCAAGCAGTGCCCGGCGATCGGCTCCGGGATCCGCCCGAACTGCGAGCAGTACGGCTACCTGCTCGATCGCAACGGCCACTGCTCCTACATCGACGCCTACAACCGCGCGGTGGAGAAGAACCCCGACGACGTGCACGTCTACGACAAGACCTGCCTGTGCACCCAGATGCGCAAGTTCAACTGCTGGACCTGCGGCGAGTACGTCTACCGGCTCAAGGACACCACCGTGCAGCAGGCCGACGGCAGCTATGCCGTGCTGAGCGCCGAGCACGTGTTCGAGGACTACCGACTCAGCCGCGACGACAAGGTCGCGCTGCCGACCGTCAGCGACTGAGCCGCACGCGGCGAAACTCGCGCCCCGCACGCCGGTCCAAGGGGCACCGGTTCACGTGCGGAGACCCGCGGATGCCAAGCCACCCCCTCCTGCTGCGTTTCGCGGCGACCCTCGCCCTGGTGCTGAGCGCCGGTGTGACTCTTGCCGAGGCCCCGCTGCGCTTCACGCTCGAGGCGGCCAGCGCCACCACCTACGCCGTCCCGCACGACATCGTGCTCGGCCCGGACGGCCGGGTGCTCTACGTCGCCGACAACGGCAACCACCGCATCGCGATGCTCGACCCCCAGACCCTCGAGGAACTCGGCAGCTTCGGCCACGGCGAGGTGCGCGAGCCGCACGACGTCGCCTTCGACCGCGACGGCCGCCTGCTGGTCGCCGACACCGGCAACAGCCGCATCGCCATCTACGCCGTCGATGGCCACTCCGCGCGGCTGGTCGGCGAACTCAGCGAGCGCCTGCGCCGCCCCGAGGGGGTCGCCGCGCACCCCGACGGACGCGTCTTCGCCACCGGCGCGGGCTCCGGCAATCTGGTCGTCTACCGCGACGGTGAGGTGATCGCCGAGACCGGCGGCTTCTCCGCCCCGCACGACGTCGAGTTCGATGCCCAGGGTGCGGCGTGGGTCGCCGATGCCGGCAACCACCGCATGGTGCGCATCGGCAGCGACTACGCCATCGAGCACGTGCTCGGCGGCGACGCCTACGATTTCGCCGGCCCGCGCTACCAGGATTTCGACGCCGCCGGGCGGATGTTCGTCGCCGACAAGTACAACCACGCGATCAAGGTCATCGCCCCGGACGGCACGCTGCTGCAGGTGCTGGGCGGCTCCCGCGGTCTCGGGGAGGGGGTCTTCTACCAGCCCGAAGGGGTCGAGATCCGCGGCGACAGCGTCTGGTTCGCCGACACCTACAACGACCGCATCGTGCGCTACCGGATGCAGGACGCCCGCCAGGGCAGGTGAAACTTCACGATTTGATCACGCCTGCAACCGACGGCTCGCACGCCGGGTCTACTGTGGCACCATCCGGACAGCACACTGGAGACGCATCGTGAAAACCCTGTTGATCGGCCTTGCCCTGGCCACCGTCGCCACCCTCGCCCTGGTCGTCCAGGCACAACCCGACAAGGCGCCCGCCAGCGCGGCACCGGGCACCGCCATCGCCACCTTCGCCGGCGGCTGCTTCTGGTGCACCGAGTCCGACTTCGAGAAGGTGCCGGGCGTCATCGACGCCGTCTCCGGCTACACCGGCGGCGAGACCGAGAACCCCACCTACCAGCAGGTCTCGAGCGGCAGCACCGGCCACATCGAGGCGGTGCGCGTCCACTACGACCCTAACGTGATCACCTACGAGGGGCTGCTCGAGGCCTTCTGGCGGATGTTCGACCCGACCGATGCCGACGGTTCGTTCGTCGATCGCGGTCCGCAGTACAGCTCGGCGATCTGGTATCACGACGAGACACAGCGCCGCGCCGCCGAGGCGTCCAAGGCCGCGCTGGCCGCCAGCGGCCGTTACGACAAGCCGAACGTCACCCCGATCCTGCCGGCCACGACCTTCTACCCGGCCGAGGACTACCACCAGGACTACTACAAGGAGAGCCCGGTCCGTTACAACTTCTACCGGATCAACTCGGGTCGCGACCAGTTCCTCGACAAGACCTGGGGCAAGGCGCTGAAGGTCGACTTCAGCCCGTTCAAGCCCAAGCAGGGTGACGGGGCCATGCGCTTCCGCAAGCCGCCCGAGCAGGAGCTGCGCGCGAAGCTCACGCCGATGCAGTTCGAGGTAACCCAGGAGGAAGGCACCGAGCCGCCGTTCAAGAACGCCTACTGGGACGAGAAGCGCGAGGGCATCTACGTCGACATCGTCAGCGGCGAACCGCTCTTCTCGTCGACCGACAAGTTCAAGTCCGGCACCGGCTGGCCGAGCTTCACCAAGCCGCTGGTTCCCGAGTTGATCGTCGAGAAGAGCGATTACAAGCTGCTGCTGCCGCGCACCGAGGTGCGCAGCCGCTACGCCGACTCGCATCTCGGCCACGTCTTCAACGACGGACCGGCGCCGACCGGGCTGCGCTACTGCATCAACTCCGCGTCGCTGCGCTTCGTGCCGAAGGAGCAGCT
>CBDTVS010000090.1:0-6746 GCA_965364245.1 uncultured Gammaproteobacteria bacterium
CGTCGAGATCGCCAACGAGATCGGCTACCCGGTGATGCTCAAGGCGACCGCCGGTGGCGGTGGCAAGGGCATGCGCATCGCGCGCGACGATGCCGAATGCCGCGATGGTTTCGAACGCGCTTCCAACGAGGCCCGCTCGAGCTTCGGTGACGATCGCGTCTTCGTCGAGAAGTTCATCGAGGAGCCGCGCCACATCGAGATCCAGTTGATCGCCGACGGTCACGGCAACGTGCTGTACCTCAACGAGCGCGAGTGCTCGCTGCAGCGCCGTCACCAGAAGGTGATCGAGGAGGCCCCGTCGCCGTTCCTCGACCCGGCCACGCGTAAGGCGATGGGCGAGCAGGCGGTGGCGCTGGCCAAGGCGGTCGACTACGAGTCGGCCGGCACCGTCGAGTTCATCGTCGACAGCGAGCGCAACTTCTACTTCCTCGAGATGAACACCCGGCTGCAGGTCGAGCACCCGGTCACCGAACTGATCACGCAACTCGACCTCGTCGAACTGATGATTCGCGTCGCCGCCGGCGAGAAGCTGCCGCTGACCCAGGCCGACGTCGGTATCCACGGCTGGGCGATCGAGTCGCGCGTCTACGCCGAGGATCCATTCCGCAACTTCCTGCCGTCGACCGGACGCCTGGTGCGCTACCGACCGCCGGCCGAGGATGCGCACGTGCGGGTCGACACCGGTGTTTTCGAGGGCGGCCAGGTGTCGATGTACTACGATCCGATGATCGCCAAGCTGATCACCCACGGGGCAACGCGCGAGGAGGCGAGTGCGCAGATGCGCTCGGCACTCGATCGCTTCATCATCCGCGGCGTATCGTGCAACCTGAGCTTCCTCTCCGCGCTGATGGTGCACCCGCGATTCATCTCGGGGCAGATGAGCACCAACATGATCGGCGAGGAGTATCCCGACGGCTTCCATCCCGGGGACCTGCCGCACGATGATCCGGCGCTGATCGTCGCGGTCGCGGCCGCGATCCAGCGTGGATACCGCGACCGCGCGGCGAAGATCGACGGCCAGCTGCGCGGCCACGAGCGGCGCGTGCGCAGCGACTGGGTGGTGGTGATCGGCGAGGCGCACTACCCGGTCAGCGTGAGCCCGACCGAGCAGGGCCACAACGTGATGCTCGAGGACACCACCTACGAGGTGTGCAGCGACTGGGAGTTCGGCCAGCCGCTGTTCAGCGGCACCATCAACGGCCAGGAGATCCACGTCCAGGTCGAGCGCACCAACCAGACCCTGCGCCTGCTGCACGGCGGCAGCGAGTCGCGGGTGAAGGTGGTCACGCCGCGTGCCGCCGAACTGCTCGTGCACATGCCGGTCAAGGCGCCGCCCGACATGTCCAAGTTCCTGCTCTCGCCGATGCCGGGCCTGTTGGTCTCGGTCGCGGTCAAGGAGGGCGACGAGGTCAAGGCTGGCGAGGAGCTGGCGGTGCTCGAGGCGATGAAGATGGAGAACACGCTGCGCGCCGAGCGCGACGGCGTGGTTTCCAAGGTCAACTACGAGCCCGGCGCGAACCTCGCGGTTGACGACAAGATCATGGAGTTCGAGTGACGCAGGCGCCGGCATCGCCAGCACCTGACCCAGCCGACCCGCAGATCGAGGCCCTCGCCGAGGGCGTGCTGGCGGGCCAGCGGCGTGCGCTGGCGCGCGCCATCACGCTGGTCGAGTCGACCCGTGCCGATCACCGCGCCGCGGCCAGCACACTGCTGCAGCGGCTCGCGCCGCACGCCGGCAACTCGGTACGCGTGGGCATCTCCGGCGTGCCGGGAGTCGGCAAGTCGACCTTCATCGAGGCGTTCGGCAACCACGTGATCGATGCCGGGCACCGCGTCGCGGTGCTCTCGATCGACCCGTCCTCGGCGATCAGCGGCGGCTCCATCCTCGGCGACAAGACGCGCATGGAGGAGCTCTCGCGGCGCCCCGAGGCCTACATCCGCCCGTCGCCGTCGGGCAACACGCTCGGTGGTATCGCACGGCGCACACGCGAGGCGATGCTGCTGTGCGAGGTGGCCGGCTTCGACGTGATCCTCGTCGAGACGGTCGGCGTCGGGCAGTCGGAGACCAAGGTCGCCGAGATGACCGACATGTTCCTGCTGCTGCTGCTGCCGGGTGGTGGCGACGAGCTGCAGGGCATCAAGCGCGGCATCATGGAGCTCGCCGACCTGGTGCTGGTGAACAAGGCCGACGGCGACCTCGCAGCGAGCGCCGGACGTTCCGCGGCCGAGTACCGCAGTGCGTTGCAGCTGCTGCATCCGCGCTCGGCGCACTGGAAGGTGCCGGTACGCACCTGCTCGGCGCGCAGCGGCCAAGGCATCGATGCCGCCTGGCAGTCCGTGCTCGATTACCGCGACACGTTGCAGGCAAGTGGCGAGTTCGATGCGCGGCGCGCCGCCCAGGCGCGCGCCTGGATGTGGTCGGAGGTCAACGACAGCCTGGTGCGGGCGCTGCAGAGCGACCCCGAGGTGCGCCGGCGCCTCCCCGAGCTCGAGGCCGCCGCCAGCGAGGGGCGCATCCCGCCGACGCTCGCCGCGCGCGAGCTGCTGGAACTGTTCCTGAAGCATCACGATCGCTGGGACTGAGGCGAAGACCGGAAGCCTGAGTTGTAGGCCGGGCTTCAGCCCGAAAGCCAGAGTTGTAGGTCGGACTTCAGTCCGACATGTCGGGCTCAAGCCCGACCCACAGCAGACGAAAAGTTGTCGATAAGGAGACGAACATGAGCGGTGAACGCCCCTTCAAGGTCCTCGGCATCCAGCAGATCGCCGTGGGCGCGCTGGACAAGATGAAACTGCGCCGGCTCTGGATCGACACCCTCGGCCTGACGCTCAGCGGCGACTTCCAGAGCGAACGCGAGAACGTCGACGAGGACATCGCCGTCGCCGGCTCCGGGCCGCTCAAGGTCGAGGTCGACCTGATGCAGCCGCTCGACCCCGAGAAGAAGCCGCGCGTCAACGACCCGGCGCTGAACCACGTCGGCCTATGGATCGACGACCTGCCGGCCGCCGTCGCGTGGCTCGAGGCGCAGGGCGTGCGCTTCACGCCGGGCGGCATCCGCAAGGGCGCGTCCGGTTTCGACATCACCTTCATCCACCCGAAGGGCAACGACGACGCCCCGATCGGCGGCGAGGGGGTGCTGATCGAGCTGGTGCAGGCGCCACCCGAAGTGGTCGACGCATTCGCACGCCTGGCTTCCTAGCCCGGTTGCGTGGAGCCTGGTGTGGGTCGGGCTTCAGCGCGACCCTGACTGGAAGCGCCGCCTGTGCTGCTGTCGGACTGAAGTCCGACCCACAGAATGGGCAATCCACACGCCCTTTTTCGGCCGATCAGGTTCCCTTGCCATGCCCTGACCGGCTGGCTATCCTGCCGCCCACTTCGCCAACCGGGGATTCCAGACCATGTCCGACACCGCACAGCACGTCCTCTTCCTGTTCCCCGGCCAGGGCTCCCAGTACCGCGGCATGGGCAGCGACCTGCACGCCGAGTACGCGGTGGTGCGCAGGGTCTACGACGAGGCGAGCGAGGTGCTGGGCTACGATCTCGCCGAGCTGGCATTCAAGGATCCCGACGACCAGCTCAACCTGACCCGCTTCACCCAGCCGGCGATCCTGACCCACTCGATCGCCTGTCTCGAGGTGTTCCGCGAGCTCACCGACGACCGCCTCCGGCCGACCCTGGCCGCGGGCCACAGCCTGGGCGAGTACTCGGCGCTGGTCGCGGCCGGCGCCCTCGGCTTCGCCGACGCGGTGCGCCTGGTGCAGCAGCGTGGCGAGCTGATGGGCACCCACGGTGAGGGCGAGATGACCGCGTTCCCGATGGATCTCGACACGGTCCGGCCGCTGGCCGAGCGCCACCACTGCGCCGTCGCCGGCTGCAACCTGCCCGACCAGACCGTGGTCGGTGGCCGCGGCGAGGACCTCGCGGCGATGGAGCAGGAGGTCACCGAGAACTTCCCGCGCAAGCGCCCGGTGCGGCTCAAGACCGAGGGCGCCTTCCACACCTACTACATGGTCGAGGCGGCGCGTCGCTACCGCGAGGTGCTTGCGGCGGCAACGTTCGATCTCTCCGACGTGCGCGTGCTCTCCAACTTCACCGGCGGCTTCCACGACCCCGACCCGGTCGCGATCCGGTCGCGGCTCTTCTTCCAGCTCTTCCACCCGGTGATGTGGCACGCCAACCTGCAGTCGGCGCTCGCCGAGGGGGTGGCGACGATGGTCGAATTCGGCGGTGGCATCGGCAAGGGCGAGACGCCGGCCGAGATGCGACCGAACCTCGAGGGGATGGTCAAGAAGACCCTGCGCGGCACCGATTTCGAGGTGGACTACCGGTCGGTGATCAACAACGAATCGCTCGCCGCGGCCGTCAGCGCCGTGACTGGCTGACCGGAAACCAGCGGACCGTGTGCGGAAGTGGAGTGAGGCCTACTGCGTTCGTCGGAAATACACCCACAGGTAATACAAGAATATTCCGTAAGTTATAGATGCATCTGAAACGGTTGATTTAATTTACAGATGTATTACATTGCTTTTACGGGGTCATTACCCGTGAAGCTGGAACGACCATGATCACCTATGCCGATTCCGTGGCGGATCGCGACGACGCCGGGCACGAAGGTGCCGAGCAACGCGACTACGAGCCCACCTACGAGCATATCCTGCAGACGCTGGAGATCTGCCCGCTGGGACAGGACGACGACAGCCGTCACCTGACCCAGTCCGTGATCCTCGGCGAGAACTGAGTCTCGCCGCGACGGCCCGGCCCGGTCCGGGCTGGTCCGCCTGATGACGCATGCCGCCTGTGCTTGCGTGAAACCCGTTATCCCCCGAATTTCGTGATCGCTAAGCGCGAGACCACTCGCCTGCGTCCTGCGGGGTGCCGGCGCTAGGCCCCGTCGTCGTCGGTCTCGAAGTCGCGCAGGCCCAGCAGGTAGAGGATGCCGTCGAGGCCGATGGTCGAGATCGACTGGCGCGCGGTCGCGCGCACCACCGGCTTGGCGTGGAAGGCGATCCCGAGCCCGGCCAGGGCGAGCATCGGCAGGTCGTTGGCGCCGTCACCGACCGCGACGACCTGTTCGAGGTCGATACCCTCGAGCGCGGCGATCTCCTGCAGCAGCTGCGCCTTGCGCGCGCCATCGATGATCTCGCCGGCGACCCGGCCGGTGACCTTGCCGTCCTCGATCTCGAGCGCGTTGGCGTAGACGTGGTCGAGGCCCAGGCGCTGCTGCAGGTGGCGGCCGAAGTAGTCGAAGCCGCCCGAGACCACCGCGGTCTTGTAGCCGAGCAGGCGCAGGTACTTGAAAAGCCGCTCGACGCCCTCGGTCAGTTCGAGGCGCGCGGCGAGTTCCGGCAGCACGCCGGCGTCGAGCCCGGCGAGCAGCGCGACCCGCTGGCGGAAGCTGGCCTGGAAGTCGAGCTCCCCGCGCATCGCCGCCTCGGTGATCGCCGCGACCTGCTTGCCGACACCGGCCAGCGCCGCCAGTTCGTCGATCACCTCCTGCTGGATCAGCGTCGAGTCCATGTCGAACACCACCAGCCGCCGGTTCCTGCGGAACAGGCCCTCCTTCTGGAACGCGACGTCGACGCCGAGGTCGTGGCTGATCGCCATGAACTCGGCCTGCATCGTCTCGGGTGCGACCGTTTCACCGCGCACGCTGAGCTGGATGCAGGCCTGTTGCGGCCCGCTGCCCGGGCGCAGCGAGATGCGCCGCGTCAGGCGCTGGATGTCCTCGATATTGAGGCCGTTGGCCGAGACCACGCACGCGATGCGGTGCAGGTGTTCGGCCTCGATCTCGCGGCCGAGCACCGTGATCACGTAGAGCGATTTGCCACGCCCCGCGACCCACGCCTCGTAGTCGTCCTCGCTGACCGGTGTGAAGCGCGCGTGCAGTCCCGCCTCGTGCAGGTGGAACAACACGTCCTTGAGCGCGGCCGAGTCCTCGAAGCGGTCGGGGATCTGCACCAGCATGCCGAGCGACAGCGTGTCGTGGATCACCGCCTGGCCGATGTCGAGAATGCGCACGCCGTAGCGGCTCATCACGCCGGTCAGCGAGGCGGTCAGCCCCGGCGCGTCGTGGCCGGAGACGTTGATCAGGACGATCTTGCTCATGGGTCGGATCGCGTGACGGTGAGCGGCGATGGTACCGGCTGGCCGCGTGGACGCAAGCGTGACGCTCTGTGCGGTTGGCCGATCGCCCGGTTTGTGAACCGGTTCACAACACCCGGCGCGGGTTCGCCCTAGGGTTGATCCAGGGATCGGGCGCGCAGCTGCCACCCGGTCGGATAACCAGAGGGAGTGAGACCATGTCGAACCGCATGTTGATGATCCAGGTGCTCGGGGCGCTGTTCGTCGCCGGTCTGCTGGCCAGCGGTCCTGCGCTTGCCGGCAAGCCGTCGTGGGCCGGCAAGGGAGACAAGGGCTCGAAAGGCAAGGGCCACGACGACGCGGTGGTCGAGGTGCGCTACGAGAAGCGGCACTTCGGCGAGCGCGAGCGCGCCAAGGTGCGCGACTATTACAGCTCGGCCCATGCCGGGGGCTTCTGCCCGCCGGGTCTGGCCAAGAAGCACAACGGCTGCATGCCGCCCGGCCAGGCGAAGAAGCGCTGGCAGGTGGGCCATCGGCTGCCGTCGGACGTCGTCCGAGGTGGTTTCCTGCGACGGACCGCCTCGCATGGATAGCCGTGGCGATTGCCGTCGTCACACTGGCCGACTGGATGGTGAGAATGCTGCTTCGGTAGCCTTACCCACTTCCC
>CBDTVS010000091.1:0-6723 GCA_965364245.1 uncultured Gammaproteobacteria bacterium
GATCGAGACCGTGAAATTGGTCGAGTGGGCCGCCTCGTTACGGCTCACCATCAGCGGCAGGCGCAGCTGCTCGCAGCGCTCGCGGGTCAGTGTCAGGCAGATCAGGCCGCGCCCGAAGCGCGCCATGAAGTTGATGTCCTCGGCGCGCACCTTCGCCGCCGCCATGACCAGATCGCCCTCGTTCTCGCGGTCCTCGTCGTCCATGATCACGACCATCTTGCCGGCACGGATGTCGGCGACGATCTCCTCGGTGGTGTTGAGCTCCATGGTCTGTCCCTGAATGTCGATCAGTGGCGTGCGGCGAGGCCCTGCGCGGCGAGCCACTCGGGGGTCATACGGCTGGCCACGGGCTCTGCGGCGCGCTCGCCCTGGAGCAACCGCTCCAGGTAGCGCGCCACCAGGTCGACCTCGAGGTTGACGCGGCGGCCGGGGTGCGCGTCGGCGAGCGTGGTGCCGGCCAGCGTATGCGGCACGATGTTGAGCGTGAACCCGGCGCCGTCGACCGCGTTAACCGTCAGGCTGATGCCGTCGACACAGATCGAGCCCTTGGCGGCGACGTAGCGCGCCAGCGCGTCCGGCGCACGGACGTGAAAGCGCACCGAGCGGCCGTCGGCCTCGCGCGCAACGATCTCGCCGACGCCGTCGACGTGGCCGCTGACCAGGTGGCCGCCGAGCCGCGTGGTCGGGGTCAGCGCCAGTTCGAGGTTGACCGGGTCGCCGACGCGTAGCGAGCCGAGCGTCGAGCAGGCAACGCTCTCGCGCGAGACGTCGGCCCAGTAGCCGTCGCGCTCGAGGTCGGTCACCGTCAGGCAGACGCCGTTGGTCGCGACGCTGTCGCCGAGTTCGACCCCGGCTAGATCGAGGTCGGTGGCCACGATCCGCAGCCGCAGGTCGCCGCCCCTGGATTGGAGTGCCGCGACGCGCCCGACCGCCTGGATGATCCCGGTGAACATCCCTACGAGTCTCCCGGTTCGCCCGAGGCGTTGCAAGGGGCGGGCCTGGCCGTGATGCGCAGGTCGCGGCCGACCCGGCGCACGTCGCTGATCGCCAACTCGCGGCGCCCGGCCATCGACGCGAGCGCCGGCAGGCGGAGCAGCGGCCGCGCGTCGTCGCCGAGCAGTGTCGGCGCGACGTACAGGCGCAGCTCGTCGACCAGCCCCTCGGTCAACAGGGCGCCGGCCAGCGTCGCGCCGGCCTCGACCAGCACCTCGTTGATCTCGCGCCGGGCCAGCAGTTCGAGCACCGCGACCAGGTCCAGCCCGGCCGGTTCGCCCGGCACGCGCAGCACCTCGGCGCCGGCCGCCTCCAGCGCCGCGGCCGACGCGGGCCGGTCGACCGCGGTCAGCACCAGCACGCGGCCCGGCGCCTGCAGCAGCCGCGCGTCCGGCGCGGTCCCGAGGGCAGGGTCGAGCACCACGCGCAGCGGCGCGTGCAGATCGTGGTCGAAGTGGTCTGGGAGATCGTCGGGCTCCAGGCGCACGGTCAGCGCCGGGTCGTCGGCGCGCTGCGTGCCGGCGCCGGTCAGGATCGCGCAGCTGCGCGCGCGCAGGCGGTGCACGTCCTGGCGCGCGGCGGCCGAGGTGATCCAGCGGCTCTCGCCCGACGCGAGCGCGGTGCGCCCGTCGAGGCTCTGCGCCAGCTTGACCGTGACCCACGGCCGCCCGGCGCGCATGCGCTTGACGAAGCCGGGGTTGAGCGCCTCGGCCTCGGCCGCGAGCAGGCCGCTCGCCGTGGCAATGCCAGCATCCGCGAGGCGCGCCAGGCCCTGGCCGGCGACGCGCGGATTCGGATCGATGTGCGCGGCGACCACGCGCGCCACGCGCGCGGCGACCAGCGCGTCGGCGCACGGCGGGGTGCGTCCCGGGTGGGCACCCGGCTCGAGGGTGACGTAGGCAGTCGCGCCGCGCGCGTCGTCGCCGGCTGCGTCCAGCGCATGGATCTCGGCATGCGGACCGCCGGCCCGCAGGTGCGCCCCCTCGCCGACGATCCGGCCGTCGCGCACCAGCACGCAGCCGACACGTGGGTTGGGGCGCGCGGTGTAGAGACCGGCGCGCGCGAGGCGCACGGCGCGCGCCATCCAGCGGTGGTCGGCGGCGTCGAAGCGGGGCCCGTCCTGCGCGTCAGCCACGCCGGCGCCCGCCGTCGCCCTTCGCGTCGGGCAGCAGGGTCAGCTGCTGGCGGCGCATCTCGGCGCTCGGCGCCTGCTCGAGACGGTCGATCTCCTCGCGGAAGGCGTTGACGTCCTGGAAGCTGCGGTAGACCGACGCGAAGCGCACGTAGGCGACCTCGTCGAGCTCGCGCAGTTCCTCCATGACCCGTTCACCGATGGCGCGCGTGGCCACCTCGCGTTCGCCGCTGGCGCGCAGCCCGCGCAGGATGCGGCCGATCGCCTGCTCCACCGCCTCGGTGTCGACCGGACGTTTCTCCAGCGCGCGCAGGATGCCGCTGCGCAGCTTGACCTCGTCGAAGGGCACCCGGCTGCCGTCGCGCTTGACCACGCGCGGCATCACCAGCTCGGCGGTCTCGAAGGTGGTGAAGCGCTCGCCGCAGCCGAGGCACTCGCGGCGCCGGCGCACGTGGATGCCCTCACCCGCCAGGCGTGAGTCGATCACCTTGGTATCGGCAGCGCCGCAGAACGGGCAGTGCATCGGCCGGCCGCGCGACCCGTCAGGCGTAGACGGGGTGGCGTGCGCAGATCGCCAGCGCCTTGTCGCGCACCGCGGCGATCACCGCGGCGTCGCCGCGGCCGTCGATGACGTCGCACATCCAGCCGGCCAGCTCGCGCGCGTCGGCCGCGTCGAAGCCACGCGTGGTGATCGCCGGGGTGCCGACGCGGATGCCGCTGGTGATGAACGGCGACTGCGGATCGTTGGGCACGGCGTTCATGTTGACGGTGATGTTGGCGCTGCCGAGCCAGGCGTCGACGTCCTTGCCGGTCAGGCCGGCCTCGATGAAGCTGACCAGGAACAGGTGGTTGTCGGTGCCGCCGGAGACCACGTCGTAACCGCGCGCCATGAACACCTCGGCCATCGCCTGCGCATTGGCGACCACCTGGCCCTGGTAGCTCCTGAAGTCGTCGCCCATCGCCTCCTTGAAGGCGACCGCCTTGGCGGCGATGACGTGCATCAGCGGCCCGCCCTGGGTGCCGGGGAAGACCAGCGAGTTGAGCTTCTTCTCGATCTCGGGGTTGGCGCGGGCGAGGATGATGCCGCCGCGCGGGCCACGCAGGGTCTTGTGCGTGGTCGAGGTGGTGACGTCGGCGATCGCGACCGGGCTCGGGTAGTGACCGGTCGCGACCAGCCCGGCGACGTGGGCCATGTCGACCAGCAGGTAGGCGCCGACCTCGTCGGCGATGGCGCGGAAACGCGCCCAGTCGACCACCCGCGAGTAGGCGGAGAAGCCGGCGACGATCATCTTCGGCCGGTGCTCGCGTGCCAGGGCCTCGACCTGGGCGTAGTCGATCTCGCCGGTCGCCGGATCCAGGCCGTACTGCACGGCATTGTAGATCTTGCCCGAGAAGTTCGGCTTGGCACCGTGGGTGAGGTGACCGCCGTCGGCGAGGCTCATACCGAGCACGGTGTCGCCCGGCTGGCACAGCGCCATGTAGACCGCGGCGTTGGCCTGCGAGCCGGAGTGCGGCTGGACGTTGGCGTAGTCGGCGCCGAACAGTGCCTTGACCCGCTCGAGCGCCAGGCGCTCGGCGACGTCGACGAATTCGCAGCCACCGTAGTAGCGCTTGCCCGGGTAGCCCTCGGCGTACTTGTTGGTCAGCACCGAGCCCTGCGCCTCCATGACCCGCGGGCTGGCGTAGTTCTCCGAGGCGATCAGCTCGATGTGCTCTTCCTGGCGCCGGCGCTCGTTGTCGATGGCGGCCTGCAACTCGTCGTCGTAGCCGGCGATACGTAGGTCGTTGGCAAACATCCGCTGCCCCTCTGCGAAGGTGTTGGGAAAGCATCGGATTCTAGCGCAGCGCGGGCCGCGCCCCAACGACCTGGGTCAGTCTTGGTCCTGTGGATCGCCCGCATCCGCCGTGTCGCCCCAGCGGGAGACCGCCTCGACGTGGTTGCCGCTGCCGGAGTACTCGAGGCGTTCGCAGATCGACTTGAGCAGCGGAATGCCGCGACCGAAGAAGCTGACGTTCTCCTCCAGGGGGGCGAACACCCGCGAATGGTCGAAGCCGGGACCGTCGTCCTCGACGGTGAAGCGCAGGCGACCGCCCCGCCCGTCCGGGTCGTGCTCGAGGACGATGCGCACGCAGCCGTGGTCGAGCTCGGCGAGGCGCTGCTTGCGCAGCTCGTAATAGCGCACGAAGCCCTCGGGGGTCTGCTTGAGCGCCGAGTCGAGGCCGAGCAGGCCGTGGTCGAGGGCGTTGCTGAACAGCTCCATCAGCACCGCGTACAGCTGCTCACGATGCTCCTGGAGCCCCTGCAGGTCCATCAGCAGGTGCATCACCAGCGGCAGCGGATCGACGTTGCGCAGCGTGTCGGGCACCAGCTCGATGGCGATCGACCAGCGCATCGGCGCACGCGGGCGGAACGCGCGCGGCGCCTCGCTGCTGCGGGTCTGCGCCCAGCCCGGGTCGCAGGTGATCTCGACCAGCGACAGGTCGTCGCCCAGCGCGCCCTCGCCGACGAAGTCGCCCAGGGTGCGCAGCAGGCCGTCGAACATCGCCTCCGGCTGGCTCTCGGCGGCGAGCGTCGCCACCAGCCGCTCGAGGCCGAACATCTCGCCGCCCGGGTCGCGCGCCTCGATGAAACCGTCGGAGAAGGCGACGATGCGGTCACCTGCCTCGACCTCGACCACGCGCACCGCGCGGTCGAGCTGCTCGTTCTCGACCACGCCCAGCGGCAGGTGGTCCGAGGGCAGGGTCTCGACGCGGCCGTCGACGCGGCGGATCGCCACGTCGGGGATGCCGCCGTTCCAGATCGTCAGCTTGGAGTGGTTGGCGTCGAGCTCGAGCAGCACCGCGGCGAAGAAGACGTCGGTCGGCAGGATCACGCGCAGCTTGTCGTTGATGGTCGCGAGGATGTCGCCGATCGAGAAGCCCTTGTCGGTCATGCCGTAGAAGATGTCGGCCACCGGCACGGTGCCGATCGCCGCGCTCAGGCCGTGGCCGGTGAAGTCGCCGAGGATCACGTGCAGGCCGCCCGAGGGCTTGCGCGCGGCGAGCAGCATGTCGCCGTTGAAGATCGCCATCGGCGACAGCAGGTACTTGATCTGCGCCGCGTCCAGGCTGCCGCTGTGGACGATCTTGGCCAGCACCTTCTCGGCGACCTGGTGCTCCTGCAGCAGGCGCCGCTGGTGGCCGGCGAGTTCGTCGCGCTGCTTGCGCAACGTCACGTGCAGGCGGCGCACGCGCTCGAGGGCGTCGATCTTGGCCTTGAGGATGACCCGGCTGTAGGGCTTGGTCAGGAAGTCGTCGCCGCCGACCGCGACGCAGCGCGCCAGCGCCGCCTCGTCGCTCAGCGCGGTCAGGAAGATCACCGGCACGAAGGCGTCACCGGCGAGCCGCTTGATCTCGCGGGTCGCCTCGTAGCCGTCGAGCACCGGCATCATGACGTCCATCAGCACCAGGTCGGGACGCCAGGAGGTGAACTTGGACACCGCCTCGCGACCGTCCTCGGCGACCTCGACGGCATACCCCTCCTTGGCGAGAATCGCCCTCAGGATCAGTCGGTTGACGTGGTCGTCATCGGCGATCAGTACGCGCGTCGAGCCACCGGGGACCGGTGTTGCGGGCGGGGTTTGGGCGCTGTTGCCGTCGGCCATCCGTTGCCGCTCCAGCCGGCGACGGGCCGCCGGGGGGCTCCCCCGGTCAGGCGACCTTGAAGAGCTTGTGGAAGTTGGAGATCGTCAGGATCTTGTTGATCGCCGGGCTGCAGTTGACGATCGAGATGTCGGCGCGGTCGCCACCGGCGCGCTCGCGCAGCAGCAACAGCATGCCGAGCGCCGAACTGTCCATGTACTCGGCCTGGGCAAGGTCGATGACGTAGCTCGCGTCCTCGTCCTCGGCGTGCTCGAACGCCTGGCGGAACTCCTGGTGCAGGTCGAAATCGAAGCGCCCGCTGATCGTGATGGTCACGACCCGGTCGTCGTCGGAACGCTGGATGGTCAGTGGCATGAACCGCCCCTTGTGGCCTGTCACCCGGCACGCTCCCGGTGCCGTCGGCTGTTATTTTTCCGTGCTGCCCTAGCGTGCGCCAGTCGGCGCCTCGGGCAGCGGGATTGTTCCAGTTTCACGACCAGAATTCAATCGGCCGCATCCCGGCGCAGCATGACGCTACCCGGGCCAGTCCCTATAATAGCCGACTTCCCCGCTCCAGGATTCCCAGCCCGATGGCCCAGTACATCTACACCATGAGTCGGGTCGGCAAGATCGTGCCGCCCAAGCGCCAGATCCTGGCCGACATCTCGCTGTCGTTCTTCCCCGGGGCCAAGATCGGCGTGCTCGGCCTCAACGGCTCCGGCAAGTCGACGCTGCTGCGCATCATGGCCGGGGTCGACACCGAGATCGAAGGCGAGGCGCGCCCGCAGGCCGGCATCCGCGTGGGCTACCTGTCGCAGGAGCCGCAGCTCGATCCGGCCAAGGACGTGCGCGGCAACGTCGAGGAGGCGGTGGCCCCGGTCAAGGAGGCGCTGGCGCGGCTGGAGGAGATTTACGCCGCCTACGCCGAGCCCGATGCCGACTTCGACAAGCTCGCCGCCGAGCAGGGCCAGCTCGAG